>CBJMYK010000053.1:0-8804 GCA_966433795.1 uncultured Thiobacillus sp.
CTTCCGCTGGAACTTCCGCATCATGCGCAACAACGGGCTCGCCAATTTCCTCGAGGCCATGGACATTCCCGTCGATCCCAACATGATCAATCAGCCGCGTTCGAATCCCTATTTCCGCTCCGACGACTGGGACGAGCAAGTCGCCAAGTGGGTCGACTACACGCAGCAGCAGGCGGCGTAGACCGGCATCGCCGGGCCCGTGCGCCGGCGCGGGCCGTCTTGAAAATTCGCGGACTCGGAACCATATACAGAAACAGGCGCCAAGCCTACCTTCAAGTTCGCAGGAGAAATCATCATGGCAAATCTTGCACGTTTTGATCCCTTCACCGCTTTGGTCGGCGGCGATCCCTTCGACAGCATGGTGCGCGAGCTTATGCCGAGCATGGCCCGCCCGCTCGCGCGCGCGGCTGAGCAGCCGGCCATGCCGATCGAGGTCCAGGAGTTGGACAACGCCTATCTCGTAGCGGCCGAGTTGCCGGGCGTGAAAAAAGACGGGATCGATATCAGCATAAGCGGAAATCAGGTCACCATCCGTTGCGAAGCCAAGCGGGAAATTGCGGCTGAAGCCAAGGAATGGTGCAACGAACGCTCCTATGGCAAATTCAGTCGCACGATTCAGTTGCCTTTGGACATCGAAGAGGAAAGTGCCGACGCGAGCTACACCGATGGCGTGCTGCGTCTGACCCTGCCGAAAAAAGCGTCCAGCATGCCCAAGCGGCTCGAGATCCACTAGGCAGCCGCACGAGGAAAACTGAAGAGGGGTATACCGCGTCCCGAGGCGGCGCCGCGACGAGAGTCGCCGCGGGGCGAGCTTCTCCAGAGAGCTCGCCACGCCGACGGTCGCGGCGGCGGGTGGCGCGCGTTTTCGTTTTTTCAAGAGGAGTGAACATGAACAGCAGCAAGGTTTTCGCCGCCGCAGTGCTGGGCCTATGCCTGTCGGCCCCTGCAGCGTACGCCGCGGACGGCAAGGTCACGATCAGTGCACCCACGAAAGGCGCGATCCTCGATGCCATGGAGGAGAACCGCGTCGTCTACAACGTCGACCCCGGACCGCGGGGCGACCACGTCCATGTCTATGTCGACGAGCAGGAGGTCGGAATCCTGCGCCAACTGAAGGGCAGTTATCTGCTCGAAAGCCTGGCGTCGGGCCAGCACGACGTCTGCATCAAGGTGGTTAACAAGGCTCATGTGCCAGTCGGGGTCCAGGACTGCGTCAAGGTCACCGTGAAATAAGGCCGTGAGCCTGGAGAACCTGGCCTACGCCGTCGTCCAGGTCGGCCACAACTTCGGGGCGGCCGCGGTCGTAGGCGGCGCGATCTTTGCGTTATGGCCCACGCTGCAAGCGGCTCACGCACGCGCGCTCACGTGGCTGATCCTCTCAGGATGGACGGCGCAGGTCGCGACGGGCGTGCTGTTCGGCGCCGTCAGCCTGCGTTATTACGGCCAGACCCCGGACTTGAGTGCCGTCGCGACGACGGCGCTTGCGGTGAAGGTGAGCTCGGCCGTCGCGGGCCTGCTACTGGCAGCGTGGTACCTGAGCCGCGGCGCACAATGGACCCCGCCCCGCGTACGCGCGAATTTTCGGATACTCGCGGCCCTCGGCGCGACGGCCCTGACTGCTGCGGCGTTTCTGCGCTGGTTTTCCTGAAGATCGGTCCTCTGCTTTCATCCTCCGAGAAGGAGAAGGATTCCGCTCGCCGCGATCGCGGCGCCGACATAGGGGGCGCTACGCCGCGCCAACATGCCGCCGACGACGCCTGCCGCGTGCAGGAGCGCGGTACCGATTACGAATCCTGCCGCGTCCCACCCGGGCCACGCGGTCGGCGGCATCTCCAAGCCGTGCGCGAAGCCATGAAAAAGGGCAAACGCACCAGCGATCGCCGTCGCGGCCGGCAGGGTCGACTTCTGTCGTAGTGCCACGAATAGCCCCAATACCAGAACCGACAGTGTAATCGCCGCGTCGGCGTGCGGGAGCGTGCCGCCGGCCCAGGCAAGGACCGCGCCGCCAGCGCTCGCCGCGACGAAGGCCGCGGGAATCGCCCACTTTGCGCGCCCACCAAGTTGGGCGGCCCAGAGGCCGACCGCGACCATGGCGAGCAGGTGATCGAGACCGAGAAAAGGGTGTGCCAGTCCGCCGCTGAAACTGCTTGCACCGGGGTCGAGACTATGCGCGGCGGCGCTTCCGGCGAACAGCGCCACGGCGGCAAGGGCAATCCAGCGGGTAAACGTGTGTCGTGTCATGAGGCGCGCTCCAGGTCGGGATTGGGGGCTTACTTGATTTTCACCTGCACCAGCTCCTCACCGTTCGGGTCCGTCACGTGTACGGCGCAGGCGATGCAAGGGTCGAAGGAATGTATCGTGCGCAGGATCTCGATCGGCTGCTTCGGATCCTGCAGCACGTGGTTGTTCTGAAGGGCCGCTTCGTACGCGCCGGGTTGCCCGGTAGGATCACGCGGGCCAGCGTTCCAGGTGCTCGGGACGACCGCTTGGTAATTGCTGATTCGGCCTTTGTCGACGACGATCCAGTGCGCCAGCCCGCCGCGCGGCGCTTCCATGAGGCCGACGCCCTGCATGTGCGCAGGCCAGGTCGAGGGTTCCCAATATTTTTCGTTGAAGGTGCGAAGATCGCCGGCCTTGATGTTGGCCATGAGTTGATCAAACCAGCCCTGCATGGAGTCGGCGAGAATCTTCGATTCCAGTGTGCGCGCGGCAGTGCGCCCGAGCGTCGAGTACAGCGCGGCGACCGGAACGTCGAGCGTCTTGAGCGCGAGGTCGACGAGTTCCTTGGCCTGTTTGTCGCCCTTGGCCACCATCACGAGCACCCGCGCGAGAGGGCCGACTTCCATCGCCTTGCCCTTCCATCGCGGCGATTTCATCCACGAGTATTTCTGCTCGACGTCGAGATGCGCGTATGGCGGCTTGGGGCCGGTGTAATTCAGCGCGGTCTCCCCCTTGAAGGGGTGCAGGCCCTGCGCGTCGCCTCCTTCGTATCGGTACCACGAGTGACTCACGAACTCCTGGATTTCCTTTTCGTTGTCGAGATCGATCGGATGGAGGGTCGAGAGGTCACGATTGAGTATGACGCCGCGTGGAATGAGGTAGGAGTCCGGCTCCCAGAATCCCTTCGCGGGCAAATCGCCGAATGACAGAAAGTTGCCGAGGCCCTCGCCCCGCCCCGCCCAGTCCTTGTAAAAACCGGCGATCGCGAGCGTATCGGGCAGGTAGACCTGGTCGACGAACTCCCGCATCTGCCGGATGACGTTCTGCACGGTCTGCAATCCGACCATGTTGAGCGCGGTCGCGTCCTGTCCGCCGCGATAATGCGGGCCCTTGCCGCGGCCCTCGGTGGTGAATACCGATATGGCCGAGGGCACGCCGCCGACGACGAGATTCGGGTGGGGATTGCGCCCGCCGAAGATCGCGTGCAGCTTGACGACGTCGCGCTGCCATGCGAGCGCATCGAGATAATGGGCCACCGCCATCAGATTCGCTTCGGGCGGCAGCTTGTAGGCGGGATGTCCCCAGTAGCCGTTGGCAAAGATTCCGAGCTGGCCTTGTTCGACGAAAGTCTTCACCTTTCTCTGCACGTCGGCGAAATAACCGGGCGAGGACCGCGAGTAGCTGGAGATCGACTGGGCCAGCGTCGAGGTTGCGCGCGGGTCGGCCTTCAACGCCGAGACGACGTCAACCCAATCGAGCGCGTGCAGGTGATAGAAGTGCATCACATGGTCGTGCACGTGCTGCGCGGCGATCATGAGGTTCCGAATCAGCTCGGCGTTGGGCGGCAGGGCGTAGCCGGGGATGACGCGGTGCAGCGCATCCTCCACCGCGCGCACGGAAGCGATGCCATGGACCAGCGTGCAGACCCCGCAGATGCGCTGCGCAAACGCCCAGGCATCGCGCGGATCACGGCCGCGCAGGATGATCTCGATGCCGCGCACCATCGTTCCGGCCGAGTAGGCCTTGAGGATCCTGCCGTCGACGTCGGTCTCGGCCTCGATGCGCAAGTGTCCCTCGATGCGCGTGATGGGGTCGACGACGACGCGCTGCGCTGTTGTCATGGGCTCGTTTCCTCCAGGTGTTGGGCCATCAGTTCGGTCAGGCCCAGCAATTTGGTATTCATGCCGTAATGGTCGATCGCCTCCTCCATGGTAATGCGGCAGTTGGCACAGAAGGTAACGATCGTGTCGACGCCGGCGTCCTCGAGTTGCCGCTTCTTCACGCCGAAGGCCCGCGCGCGCAGCGCGTCAGCGTCCGGCGTGTGGATCGCGGACGCGCCCCCTCCTCCGGCGCAACACCAGTTCCACTTCTGCTTGTCGATGATCGGGATGTAATTTTCGGCGACATGCTGTACCAGGGGCTCGGGCGCATTGAGGACTCCGCCCCTGCGCACGATCTGGCAGGGGTCATGAAGAATGAAGGGATCCTTGAACTTGTCTCGGATCCGGAGCACGCCTTTCTGGCGCAGTTCGTCGAGCAATTCGATGACGTGTACGACCTTGAAGGCGTAGGGACGCCCGATCAGGTTCGGGCCCTCCCACCGGATCGCCATGTATGCGTGGCCGCATTCGGGCGACAGGACGTTCTTGACCTTGAGCCGCTCGGCCGCCAGCACGATGCGCGAGACGATGAGCTTGGCGAGGTCGGAGTTGCCGATCTGGATTCCGGCGTTGGTCGCCTCGAAGGCGTCGGAGGCGATCGTGAAGCTGAGTCTGGCACGGTGCATGATCTTTGCGATGGCCTCGATGTATTCGGGATAATTCACGATCTCCATCGACGACAGCAGGATCATGTAGTCGGCCCCCTCCGCGTCGATGGGGATCGGGAATCCAAGCGCCTCCTCGGCCCTGCGCAGAACATTGGCGACCGCGGGCCACTTGAGGCCCATCGGACCGCCGATTTCGACCGTGCGCTTTGTCGCGCTGCGGATGCCCTCCGGCGCGTGCCCCGAGACCGCGAGTCCTTCCCGGAACTTGCGGATCATGTAGGTAATGTCGTTGCCGACCGGACAGACCAGCGAGCAGCGGCCGCACAGCGTGCAGGCGTCATAAGCCAGGTGCTGCCAGGCATCGAGTTCCGCGTCGGTAACCGGTTTGGAAAGGCCGACCATTTTCTTCAGCCGGCCGAGCAGCGTGTATTCCTGCTCGTAGACCCGCCGCATCGGTTCGACCTTGTTGATCGGCGTGTACTTCGGTTCCCGGGTTTCCGTATAGAACAGGCAGGCGTCGGCGCACAGGCCGCAATGCACGCAGCTTTCGAAATAGCTGGCGATCGGTGCATCGATGACTTCCTTGAGGGCGTGGATGCCTTTTTCCAGCGATGCGCTCATCGTGGCGCTCTCCTTAAGACACCGCCCGCCTCACGCGAGCGCAGGCCACCCCCGGTTGCGCGCCCGCCTCGGCCGACGCCGCTCACACCGGAACGCCACGATGGGCGTGTGCCTTGCCGTTGTACCAGCGCGACCCGAACAGTGTGAACGAGTGGAACAGTCGGCTGAACGGCAACACCACGAGCAGGATTTCAGCACTGAGGACGTGCAGCGCCAGCAGATTGGTGTAAGGCAGAACGAGGTGTTGCACCGCCATCCAACCCGTCAGAATCGGCAGGAAGGTGATCGTCCACGCGAACCAGTCCGAGAAGCCGCTGAGAAAACGTTTGACCGGGTCCGTCATGCGGTCGACCAGAAGGACGATCATCGCGGCCATCGTCAGAACGGTCACGAGTTCGATCAGGCCCGAGGGCAGGCCCGCCCAGGACACGCCGATCAGGCCCTTGATCAGCAGAATGTGCGGGATGCCGAAAAACACGATGAGGCCGAGGCCGATATGGAACACGTAGCCGGCGATGTAGTTGATCGGGGAGCGCCTGAGCATGCCGTGCGGCGCGACCGAGCGACGCAATAGCGTGTGCAGTCCCGAGGCGCGGGCGGCGTGGCGGGGAGGCGCGATGTCCTTGTGACGGCCGAGCAGGAAAACCTCGAGCAGACGCCACAGAACGCCCGCGACAAAAATTCCGCTCGAGATCGCAAGCCCGGGTCCCCGCAGCCAGGTCAGAAACTGAAGCTCGTTCACCTCATTTCTCCAGGTCCTCGACCGTGATCGTCATGTGCGAGGCGCGGGCCGCGCTTTTTTTCGCCCGGTTGGCGACCGTGACCGCGGTACCGGTCGCCAGCCCGCCCGCCGTGGCCGCGAGCCCCACGTTCAGGGGACGTGAAGGCTGCGACAGCGCCTTGTAAAAACTTCCCGCGTCCCAGAAGTCGGGCTCGGAACAGCCGAGGCAGCCGTGCCCGGACTCGACCGGCCATGAGGTGCCGCCGTTCCATTTCACGGTTGCGCAGGCGTTGTGCGTGACCGGGCCCTTGCACCCGAGTTCGAACAGGCACCAGCCCTTGCGCGCGCCCTCGTCGTCGAAGGTCTTGGCGAATTTTCCCTGGTCGTAGAACGGCCGGCGATAGCAGCGGTCGTGGATGGTCTCGCCGAAGAAGGCCTTGGGTCGGTTCTTCTCGTCGAGCTCGGGCAGGCTGCCGAAGGCGATGTAGTGCGCGAGCACGCCAGTCATGACGACCGGGATCGGCGGACAGCCCGGAATGTTGACGATGGGCTTGTCCTTGATGATCTCGGAGACCGCGACCGCGCCGGTCGGATTTGGATTCGCGTGGGGGATGCCGCCGTACGACGAGCAGGTGCCGACGCAGATGATCGCCACGGCACCTTTGGCCGCCTCCCGCAGGATGTCGACGTTGGAGCGCCCACCGATGCATGAATAGGCGCCGTCCACTCCGAGCGGCACGGAACCGTCGACGACGAGCAGGTACTTGCCGAAATTCTCGCGCATCGCGGTTGTTCGAGCCGTTTCGGCCTGATGGCCCGCGGCGGCCATCAGCGTTTCCTGGTAGTCGAGCGAAATTGCCTCGAAAATCAGGCCTTCGATCGTAGGTGAATGCGAGCGCGTGATCGATTCGGTACAGCCCGTGCATTCCTGGAAAGGCAACCAGATCACCGACGGCCGTCTCGCCGCGCCGATCGCCTCGGCCATCGCGCGGCCCGCGCTGGGCGGCAAAGCCATCAGGGACGCAAGCGTTGCGCAGTATTTTAGAAAGCCGCGGCGGGTGATGCCTTGCCGTCCGAGCGTATCGATCAACGGACTTTGCATGAAGCGAGCCTCCTGACGCGGGACTTGGGCGCTACTTCACATTAGAGGTCCGCTATCCGTAACACAAGTGCCTCGCGCGCCGCCTCCACATCCTGGCGTGGCGACTTGGCGAGTTCGGGGACGAAGCTCACCTCGATGAGTCGAGTGGTCACCGCCCCCTGCTCGTTGCCGTGCGTGACCCACCAGATGCCGGGAAAGGCGGTCTCGCTGAACGTGGACTCGCCGTTCGCCTGCAGCGTGATCGATACCTCGCCGGTGCCGAGTTGATCCCGTAGCCATTCGATGTCACCCGGCGTGAGGGGCAGCGCGGAAAGATCGATCGCCGAAGCTTCGCCGCTGTCGAGCAGCGCTTGCAGATGTTCGGCGAGTTCGCGCAGCAGCGGCAGCGCGTTGCCCGAGCGCGCACCGTCGTCGGGCGTCGCGGAATGGATCGGAATGACGTCACGCGCCATGCCAGCCCCGGATCAACTGCTCGATCGCCGCGCAGGCGGCCGGGATGGCGGTTGCGACGCCGGGCGTGAGCGATTCGCCCCAGTCGATGACCGCGGGCTGGATCGCTAGCAGGGCACGCCGCTCCGGCCAGTGCCCCGCGAGGAGAGCGATCGCGCGCAGATCCGCGAGGCCCACCTCATGCACCGAGGCCTTGCGGCTGCCCGCCAGAAATGCATCCATTGCCTCTCCTTCCAGCAAGGTCCATTCGCCTGGAGGCCTTTTCAACTCCGCGGCGTCGACGACGATCAGCGCATCGGTCTGCGCGATCGGCCCGGCGAGCGTGAACGACAAGGTTCCGCCGTCGAGCAGCCTCACCTCGTGCAGGTCGCGCACAAGCGGGCGCAGCGCCTCGAGCAGGTGCACGCCGACACCTTCGTCGGTGAGGAGCGTGTTGCCGATGCCGAGCACGAGCGTTCTCATTTGTCCTTTTCAATCTAACAGGCGCCGTCGGGGATGACAAACGACGCCTCGCTCGCGCAACGCCGGGTTTTCCCGGTCGTTCGGCTGGGCGCGGATAAACTTCCCCCCTATACTGGGGGAAGTCCGGTTCCGGGGTACCCCATGTGCCTTGCCATTCCGATGCAGATCGAAGCGATCGACGCCTTTACGGCGCGCTGCGAAGCGAAAGGCGTGCGGCGTGACGTCAGCCTGTTCATGATGCAGGACGCGCCGCCCGACGTGGGCGACTTCGTCATGGTGCACGTCGGCTACGCCATCCAGAAGGTCACGGAAGCCGACGCGCGCAGCGCGTGGGAATTGCTCGACCAGATCCTGGGGGAAAGCGGTGCATGAGCTCTCGGTGGCGCAAGCGTTGGTCGAACAGGTCGATGCGTTGATTCGCGCGCACCACGCGATCCGGGCGAGCCTCATCCGCGTGCGCGTCGGGCCTTTGGCGGGCGTCGTGCCCGAGTTGCTGGCGCGTGCCTTCCCGCTCGCCGCCGCCGGCAGCCGCATGGAGCACGCCGAACTCGCTCTCGTCGCGGAGCCGATCCGGGTTCTGTGCGAGCGCTGCGGCGCAGAAAGCGAAGCGGCGATGAATCGCCTGCTGTGCGCCGAATGCGGCGACTGGCACACGCGCATCGTCTCCGGAGACGAATTGCTGCTCGAAAGCGTCGAACTCGAAACCCCAACCACCCTGGCCTAGTAAACCCATGTGCGAC
>CBJMYK010000054.1:0-8797 GCA_966433795.1 uncultured Thiobacillus sp.
ACGATGGACGGAATCCCCGCCAACAACTCGATTGCCGTGCCAAGCGGGCGACGCAGCCAAACGGGGCAGGTCTCCGTCAGGAACAAGGCGATTCCGAAACTGATCGGCACGGCTATCAGCAGGGCCAGCACCGAGGTCACCACCGTTCCGTAGATCGCCGCAAGCGCGCCGTACTGGTCGTCGGGCACGCTCCAGACGTTGGTCCACAGAAACGACGGGCCAAAGGCCTCGAGGCTCGGCCAGGCTTCGATGCTCAGCGCCGCCAGGATCCCGACCAGGGCCGCGAGGACGACAAACGCGAACAAGCGCGTCAGGTGATGGAAAAACTTGTCCTGCAGCTGGAATTTCCTGACCTGCCGGGCGTGCAGGTCGATTCCGGCGGATGCGCTGGGCTCGCTCACGGTAGGATGCCTATGGATTCGGTTCTTATCTACGCAAGCAGCCGGCTCGCGGCAGCTGCTTGCGTAGAGACCCTCGCGCAGCGTGCGCGAGGGCCCGGACCTACCTGATCTTGCGCATTTCAGCCTCGACCATCTTCACCACGTTCGGCGGAAGCGGGACGAAACCGAGGGCCGAGGCCATTTTTTGACCGTTCTTCAGCGACCAAGAGAAGAAGTCGACCACGCCTTTCTGCTTGGTCGCATCCGCACCCTTTTCGTAGGCCAGGATATAGGTCGCGCTGGTGATCGGCCAGGCATTCTTGTGCGTCTGGTCGAGCAGATCGGGAGCCATGCCCTTGACCTTGAAATTGGCCCCCGCCGCGGCGTCGGCGACCGACTGCTGGCTCGGCACGATGTAGTTGCCGGCGCGGTTTTTCAGCGCGATGAAACGCATTCCGTTTTTCATGGCGTCGGCGATGTCGACGTAACCGATCGCGCCTTTGATCTTTTGCACGTTCGCAGCGACGCCCGGGTTACCTTTACCGCCGACGGCGTTCGCGGGCCAGTTCACGGTATTGCCGGCGCCGACCTCGCTCTTGAAAAGGGGCGACTGCTTCGCGAGATAGTGGGTGAAGGCGTAGGTCGTGCCCGAGCCGTCCGAACGATGCGCCACGGTGATGGCCAGATTGGGCAAGGCAACGCCCGGGTTCAGTTTCGCGATCGCGGGATCGTTCCACTTGAAGATCGCGCCGCGAAATATATTCGCCGCCGTGACGCCGTCGAGCTTGAGTTTGCCCGAACTCATTCCCGGAACGTTCGCTACGATCGTCACACCGCCCATGACGGTCGGCACCTGCACCAAATTGGCCGCATCCAGCGCAGCGTCCTTGAGCGGGGCATCGGTGCCGCCGAAATCGACGGTTCTCGCCTTGATCTGCTTGACGCCGCCCGAAGAACCGATGCCCTGGTAATTGACCTTGTTGCCGGTCGCCGCGCGATACGCTTCGGCCCACTTGGTGTAGACGGCGTACGGAAACGTCGCGCCGGCGCCCGTGACGTCAGCGGCCAATGCGCTCGCCGATAAAACCAGACTCGCGGCGGCAGCCGCGGCGCCGCGCGCCAATTCACTGAGTGTAAGCATTGAAGTATCTCCGGTCGTAGTTGACGTTGCCGTGGGGCAACGCGTCATACTAACGGGCGAATATTACAGATATATTTCAGACGGGGATATCGCTCGGAGCCGCCGCTGCCCGCACGGCGTTCGCGATCATCTCGGCTGTGCGGCGGACCAGACCGCCGTCCCGGCCCTCCACCATCACCCGGATCAGCGGCTCGGTGCCGGACGCGCGCAGGACGATCCGACCGCTGCCATTCAACGCCGACTCCGCTTCGGCGACCGAGGCGGCGACGGCTGGTGCATCGCCGAGTTTGAAACCCTTGACGACGGGTACGTTGATCATCACCTGAGGATAGGTTTCGAGGTCCGCGGTGAAGGCATCAAGCGTCTTGCCTGTCTCGCGCAAGGCACGCAACACCTGCAAGCACGACACAATGCCGTCCCCCGTCGTGTGCTTGTCCAGGCACAAGATGTGGCCGGAGGTCTCCCCGCCCAGAAACCAGCCGTTGGCGTGAAGGCGCTCGAGCACGTAGCGATCGCCGACCTTCGCGCGCTCGAAGGGTACGTGAATACGCGCCAAGGCGTGCTCGGTGCCCAGGTTGGTCATCAGCGTGCCGACCACTCCGCCTTTCATATAGCCTGTCTCGAGGCGGTGGCGCGCGATGACGTAGACCAGTTGATCGCCGTCGTAAATGCGGCCTTGCGCGTCGGCCATCATCAAGCGGTCGCCGTCGCCGTCCAGCGCGATCCCGATGTCGGCGTGGTGCGCTCGAACGGCATCCGACAGCGCGCGGGTATGCGTCGCGCCGCATTCGTCGTTGATGTTGAAGCCGTTGGGCTCGTTACCGATCGCGATCACCTCGGCGCCGAGTTCATGGAGAACATGGGGCGCAACGTGGTAGGTCGCGCCATGCGCGCAGTCGACGACGATACGCATGCCGCGCAGGTCGAGGTTGTTGGGAAAGGTGCTCTTGCAGAATTCGATGTAACGCGCGGCCGCATCCTCGATCCGCCGCGCGCGCCCGAGCTGGCGCGCTTCCACCGTGGCGAGCGGCCGTTCCAACGCCGCCTCGATCGCTTCTTCCACGCTGTCCGGGAGCTTCTGCCCGCTCGCGGAAAAGAATTTGATTCCGTTGTCCTCGAACGGATTGTGCGACGCGGAAATCACGACACCGGCCTGCAGACGCAGCGCGCGCGTGAGGTAAGCGACTGCCGGCGTCGGCATGGGCCCGGTCATGAGCACGTTCACGCCGGCCGCGGTGAAACCCGCTTCCAGGGCCGCCTCGAGCATATAACCCGAAATGCGCGTGTCCTTTCCGATCAGTACCGTCGGATGCTGATTGGGCGGCAGGCTGCCGCGGTCGGACACCAGCACTTGCCCCGCGGCATAGCCGAGACGCATGACGAACTCGGGGGTGATGGGCGATTCGCCGACTCTGCCACGAACCCCGTCGGTGCCGAAGTATTTACGTCCCATTTTGCTTATTCCTCCACTGCTCTCCAGACAGCCAATGCGTCGTGCATGGCTGCGACATTATGTACCCGCAACAGGCGCGCACCGCGCGAGACGGCGAGCAGGTGCGCGGCGACTCCGGCGAATTCACGCTGATCGACCGGGCGACCGCTGAGCGCGCCAAGCATTGCCTTGCGCGACATTCCCGCCAGGATTGGCACGCCAAGGTCGCACAGGCGGTCGAGCTTCTTCAACAACTCGACATTGTGTTCGAGCGCCTTGCCGAAGCCAAAGCCGGGGTCGATCACGAGACGCTCCCGACCGATGCCAGCGTCCACCGCAGCCGCGACGCGCGCCGCGAGAAACCGCTTCACCTCCTCGACGACGTCAGCGTAGTGCGGCGCCTGCTGCATCGTCTGCGGCGCCCCCTGCATGTGCATCAGGCAAACTGCCGCGCCGGAAGCTGCGACGACCTCCAAGGCGCCGGGTGCCTGCAAGGCCGCCACATCGTTCACCATCGTAGCGCCTGCGGCGAGCGCCGCGCGCATCACCTCGGGCTTCCGCGAGTCGATCGACACGACATGGCCGCAGCCTGCGAGCATCTCGATCACCGGCACCACGCGCCGTATTTCCTCGTCCGCGGGGACGGCCGCGGCACCGGGCCGCGTCGACTCGCCGCCGACGTCGAGAATGGCGGCGCCCTCCTCGCGCAGCCTGAGCGCATGATCGACCGCAGCACCGGTGCTGCTCAGGCGTCCGCCGTCCGAAAACGAATCGGGCGTGACATTGACGATGCCCATGATAACGGGCTGGGCGAGCGAAATACGGTGCGAGCCGGCGTGCAGAGCGGACATAGGAATAGAGGGGCCGAAGCCCCTCTATTGTAATGGCTGGCGCCGAAGCCCTGCCTAGGTTTCCTGCGCCGGGTGCGCGGTCGGCGCCGGCGCGCTGGGCTTGTCGCCCCCGCTCGCCGGCGGTTGCGGCGTCGCGGAGGGCCGCGGCGGCCGGACAGGCCGGCCCGCCATGATGTCGCCGATCTGCTCCGCATCGATCGTCTCGAACTCCAGCAGCGCGGCGGTCATCGCCTCGACCTTGTCGCGGTTGTCGGTGAGGATTTTCTTCGCGACCGCGTATTGCTCGTCGAGAATCCGGCGGATTTCGGCGTCGACCTTCTGCATGGTCGCCTCACTCATGTTCTTGTGCGTGGTCACCGAGCGGCCGAGAAAGACCTCTCCCTCGTTTTCGCCGTACACCATGGGGCCCAGCGCTTCCGACATGCCGTAACGCGTCACCATGTCGCGCGCAATGCTGGTCGCGCGCTCGAAGTCGTTCGACGCACCGGTGGAGACGCTGCCGACGAAGATTTCCTCGGCGACCCGCCCGCCGAACAACATGCTGATCTGCGCGAGCATCTGGTCCTTGTACAGGCTGAAGCGGTCGATCTCCGGCAGCGACATCGTCACACCCAGCGCCCGCCCGCGCGGGATCACGGTCACCTTGTGCACCGGATCGCAGCCCGGCAGCGACATGCCGATCACCGCGTGGCCCGATTCGTGATACGCCGTCTTCTTCTTGTCCTCGGGCGTGATGACCATGGACTTGCGCTCGGCACCCATCAGGATCTTGTCCTTGGCCTGTTCGAAATCGTCCATGTCGACCAGGCGCTTGTTGCCACGGGCCGCGAACAGCGCCGCCTCGTTCACGAGGTTGGCGAGGTCGGCGCCGGACATCCCGGGCGTACCGCGCGCGAGGATGTCGGCACGGACGTCGGGCGCGACCGGCACTTTGCGCATGTGCACGAGCAGGATTTGCTCGCGTCCGCGGATGTCCGGCAGGCCGACCACGACCTGACGGTCGAAACGGCCGGGGCGCAGCAGCGCCGGGTCGAGCACGTCGGGGCGGTTGGTCGCGGCGATGACGATCACGCCGGTCGTCGCCTCGAAACCATCCATTTCGACCAGCAGCTGGTTGAGGGTCTGCTCGCGTTCGTCGTTGCCGCCACCGAGGCCGGCGCCACGCTGGCGACCCACGGCGTCGATTTCGTCGATGAAGATGATGCACGGCGCGTTCTTCTTCGCCTGCTCGAACATGTCGCGCACGCGCGCCGCGCCGACGCCGACGAACATTTCGACGAAGTCGGAGCCCGAAATGCTGAAGAACGGGACCTTCGCCTCCCCGGCAATCGAACGCGCAAGCAGCGTCTTGCCCGTGCCGGGAGGCCCAACCATCAACACGCCACGCGGAATACGGCCGCCGAGTTTCTGGAACTTGGACGGGTCCTTCAGGAAATCGACGAGCTCGGCGACGTCTTCCTTCGCTTCGTCGCAACCGGCGACGTCGGCGAAGGTCACCGGGTTGGCATTTTCGTCGAGCAGGCGCGCGCGGCTCTTGCCGAACGAGAACGCGCCGCCACGGCCGCCGCCCTGCATCTGGCGCATGAAGAAGATCCACACGCCGATCAGGAGCAGCATCGGGAACCACGAGATGAAGAGGCTCATCAGGAAGGACGGCTGCTCTTCCGGCTTGGCCTCGACCATCACGCCGTTCTTCAGCAGATCCGACACCATCCACGGATCGCTCGGCGCATAGCTCGTGAAGCGCTGGCCATCGCTGCGCTCGCCCTTCAGCACGTTGCCCTCGATCACCACTTTGGCGATCTGCTGCTGCCGCACTTCCTCGATGAACTGCGAGTAGGGAATCTGCGACTGGGCGCTGCGCTGGGCGCCGAATTGATTGAATACCGTCATCAGGATGACAGCGATGATCAACCAGATGGCGACATTCTTCGACAAGTTGTTCACGTTTACTCCTTGGTGCCGGGAGCGGCACATTCAATTTCTGCTCAGAGGTTTAGACTCATTCTAAGCCTACTTCTAAGGGCTGTCACGAAGCTTCCGCGGGGACGCCCGGACCCCGCTTGAGTGGTCGCCGTCCGAGCAGGTAGACCTCGGTGCTGCGGTCGCGCGACGCGTCGGGCTTGCGGATCAAAACCTGCTCGAAGGCCTGGCGCATCGCGCTACGATAGTCTTCAAAACCGATTCCTTGGAACACTTTGACGAGAAAAGCGCCGTCGGGTTTCAACCAATTTACGGCAAAATCGAGCGCCAGTTCGCATAACGCATAATGGCGCGCCTGATCGCGCAACATGACCCCGCTCATGTTGGGGGCCATATCGCTTAAAACAAGGTCGACGCGCGCGCCGTCCAAGTTTTTTTCGAGCCAGGCCAGGGTCGCGTCGTCCGTGAAGTCGGCTTGCAGCGCCTCAACCCCCGGCAACGGCGCGAACGGCAGCAGATCGATCGCGAGCACCCTGCCCTGCCGCTTCATTTTTTGCACCGCAACCTGACACCAACTGCCCGGCGCCGCGCCCAGATCCACCACGGTCATTCCCGGATGCAGCAGATGGTCGCGCTTGTCGATTTCCAAGAGCTTGTACGCGGCGCGCGAACGAAAACCGTCTTGCTGCGCCTTTTTGACATAGGCATCGGTCACGTGCTCGTGCATCCAGGCACTGCCGGATTTTGTCCGCTTAGGTTTTTGCGCCATCTCTGCAGGCCGTATCGGCTACAATCCGCCCTCGATTTAAGGATTACCCATGAAACCACTCACCCCCGCACAGCGGCAGTACCTGCGCGGCCTCGCCCATAGCCGCCAGCCCGTCGTGATGATCGGCGGCCAGGGTCTGACGCCCGCGGTATTGAAGGAGATCGAGCACGCACTCGCTGCGCATGAACTCGTCAAGATCAAGGCGGCCAGCGACGAGTTGGACGTCCGTCGCGCCTGGCTGGACGATATCTGTGCCGGCACCGGGGCGCTGCCGGTGCAGCAAATCGGCAAGGTATTGGTGATTTACCGAGCGGCGAACAAGCCGGTGATCGCGCTGCCCGTCTGAATAGCAGGCCGCGCTCAGCGCGCCAGACCCGCGCGCCATACGAGCAGCAGGCCCAGTCCGCTTTGGAGCAGGTAAAGAATGCTCGATACGCCGTGCCAGTGTCTGAAACGGTCCGCGAACACACTTTCCATCACTGCCCGCGGCATCGCCTGATCCTTGAGGCCTTGCAGAATCGGCTGGATGCCGAACTGTCCGATCAGAGTCAGCCCCAGCATCGCGACCAAGACCCAGAAGAACAGCGTCTTCAGTGTCGCCGCGCCGTCGCGGGCGATGCGATAGATCAGCAAATAGGCCGCGGCGACGATGCCGATCCAGGCCATCACCTCGAAAAGTTTGCCAGCCAGGACGCCGGCGAGAAGCTTGTCAGTCAGGTTGCTGAAGAGCACCGGTGCGGCGACATAGCCGACCGCCCACATTCCGCCGACCCACAGCACCAGCAGCGTACCCGCCAGACCGTCCCAGAAACGCCGCATCTCGCCGCTACTTGTATAAGACGTCTAATACTTCGTACTGGCGAACGCCGCCCGGCGCCTGAACGTCGACTGCGTCGCCGGCGTATTTTCCGATCAGCGCACGCGCGATCGGTGACGACACCGAAATCTTGCCCTGCTTGATGTCCGCCTCGTCGTCGCCGACGATCTGGTAGGTCACGCTCTCGCCCGACTCGACGTCCTCAAGATCGACGGTCGCGCCGAATACAATGCGGCCGTCCGCGTCCAGCGTAGTCGGATCGATGATTTGCGCGTTGGACAGCTTTCCCTCCAACTCGGCGATGCGGCCTTCGATGAAACCCTGTTTCTCCTTGGCCGCATCGTACTCCGCGTTTTCCGACAGGTCGCCCTGCGCGCGCGCTTCGGCGATCGCCTGGATCACGGCGGGCCGCTCGACGCTTTTGAGATGTTGCAGTTCGGCGCGCAGCTTTTCCGCGCCGATCACAGTGAGGGGAAATTTAGCCACACCCTTACCTTGTCCAGTCAGTTCACACGCCGGTGCAGCGCCTGCAAAGAATACACCTCGAGTTCGTTGCCGTGCCGCATGCCCATGCATGCGGCACGCGCTCCCGCGAGCGTCGTGAAGTATACGACCCGGCGTGAGAGCGCCTCGGCTCGAATGGCGTAGGAATCCTTCACCGCCTTCTTGTCCTCGACGACGTTGACGATGAAGTCGATGTCACCGTTCTTGATCATGTCGACGATGTGGGGCCGACCTTCCTTCACCTTGTTGACGATCGCGACCGGGATCCCGGCGGCTTCGATCACCTGGGCGGTGCCGCGCGTCGCGACCAGGCTGAAGCCGAGATCACGCAGACCCTGTGCCAACTCGACGACGGCGTTATGTCCGCCCGAACGCACGCTGATGAAGGCCCGACCGCCTGGTTTCGGCAGCTCCGAACTCGACGCCAACTGCGACTTGACGAAGGCCTCGCCGAAGTTGTCGCCCACGCCCATGACTTCCCCGGTGGATTTCATTTCCGGGCCGAGTATGGTGTCGACGCCCGGAAATTTGCGGAATGGGAATACCGCTTCCTTGACCGAGAAATACGGCGGGATGATCTCTTTCTCGAAAGCCTGCGACTTCAGAGAAATCCCGGCCATCGCCCGCGCCGCAATCTTCGCCAGCGGCGCGCCGATCGCCTTCGACACATAGGGAACGGTGCGCGACGCGCGCGGGTTCACTTCGAGCACATACACCGTGTCGCCCTGGATCGCGAACTGCACGTTCATCAGGCCGACCACCTTGAGCGCCTTAGCCATCGCGACGGTCTGGCGGCGCAACTCGTCCTGCAGCGCGTCCGCGAGGCTGTAGGGCGGCAGGGAACACGCCGAATCGCCGGAGTGTACGCCCGCTTGCTCGATGTGCTGCATGATCCCGCCGATCACGACCTGCTCGCCATCCGAGAGCGCGTCGACGTCGACCTCGATCGCGTCGTTGAGGAAGCGGTCGAGCAGCACCGG
>CBJMYK010000055.1:0-8754 GCA_966433795.1 uncultured Thiobacillus sp.
CCGGGTAGATCTCGAGCTCGTAGAGGAAGCGGAAGTGGCGCACCCGCGGCGAGGCGCAGACGCAGGATATAGAGCAGCAGGGCGAGCCAAGCGCCGTTGCGTGCGACTTCAGCGGCCAGTTGCAGGCGCGGGGGGAGCTCGCCCAGGGCCGCCAGCGCAGCGAGACCGGCCCAGCCGGCACTGAGTCCGGTCGCCAGGCCGAGCAGCCGGCCTTGCGGCCGGCGGCGCCAACTCGCCAAGATCAAGCTCGACAAGGCGAGAAACGCCAGCGTCGCCAGCCCATAACCCAGCGTGGACAGGAGGAGCAGCGTCGCTGGCATCGTCGGCTTCGGGCGCGCTCAGCGCACGCCCTTTCCCCACAACACCACCTGTGCCGTCTGGGAAAGGATCATGAGATCGAGAAAGAGGCTGTGGTTCTTGACGTAGTAGAGGTCGTACTGCAGCTTGTGCATCGCGTCCTCGTCGGACGCGCCGTAGGGATAACGCACCTGCGCCCAGCCGGTGATGCCGGGTTTGACGATGTGACGCACCCCGTAGTACTGGATTTTCTGGGTGAGGTCCTGCACGAAATAGGGGCGTTCGGGGCGTGGGCCGACAAAGCTCATCTCGCCGAAGAAGACGTTGAAGATTTGCGGCAATTCGTCGATCCGGGCGCGCCGGATGAAGCGACCGGTCATGGTTACGCGGCTGTCGTTCTGTCCCGCCCAGCGAGGCTGGCCGTCCTTCTCGGCGTCGACGCACATGCTGCGGAACTTGAGGATGGTGAAATTGCGGCCGCCCTGGCCGACGCGTTCCTGGCGGTACAAAACCGGTCCCGGACTCTCCAGCTTGATGAGCAGCGCAGCGAGCGCCATGATCGGCAGGCATACGACCAGCATGGCGCTGCTGACCAGAAGGTCGAACATGCGCTTGGCCGTGTCGCGGAGCATGCCCTGATGAAAGCCCTCGGACAGGATCATCCAGCTCGCATTCAGCGAGTCGAGTTGCAGATGCCCGTTCTCGCGCTCGAAGAAACTCGACAGCTCGAGGACGCGTATGCCGAGCAGCTTGCATTGGAGGAGATCCTGCACGGGCATCCCGCCGCCGCGGCGGTCGCGAATGGCCAGAACGATCTCGCTGATTTGCAGGCGCCGAGCGAGCGAGGGCAGCGGCTCCTCGCTGTCGATAATGCGCGCATGGTTGACGAAATGGTGGCTGCCGCCCAGTGCCAGATAGCCGATCACCTGGACGTTGCTGGCGTGGCGGCGTTTTTGCAGCAAGGCCTCTATGTGGGCCGCGCGGCTGCCGGTGCCGACGACGAGCGTGCGCGTCTTGAGCGCGCCGACGCGTGCCCAGCGAATGAAGAGCGCGCGGCTGAGCAGAATGCCGAGGAGCGCGATGCCGAATGAGAGCAGGAAGGCGCCGCGTCCGATGAGGAGAACCGGGACGAAATAGAACAGCAAGCTCATCGTTACGAGTCCCAGCCCGAAGCTCAGGCCGAGGCGGTGAAGCAGCGTGCGGACGCCGCCCTGCCACTCGAGATCGTAGAGGCCGCTCGCGGTCATGAGCCCGAGCATCACGCCGGCGAAGGTGAGCGCTTTGGGCAGCAGCGGCCGCAGGTCATCCGGGACGACGCCGCCGTCGAGAAAGCGCGCATGGACGCCGGCATACATGGCCCCGCTGAGGATCAGTGCCTCGATCGTGATCAGCAGCACCAAATTCAGCGGCACGTAGTGCCTGAAAAATCGGATCACAGCGGCCGGCTCGTAACTATGGACGGAGTAGGGCGAGCAGGTTCCATGCCAATTTTCTCCCTTATATTTTTTCTATTGGTACCACTTTATTTTAATTCGACCACTGTTGGGGAGTTGTTTCAGGTCAGGGCGCGGACCTGCGGCAGCCTCAATCGTCGCGGACTACCGTCCGCCTGCAGCCTTTTCATGTTGCGCAATTCCGAAGCCGGGTAAACGATCAGGTCAACCGGTGCACGCGGATCATCGATGATGAACCGCGGGTGGACGCGGCCGGGCGTGTCGGCGGCGCGATGTTCCCCGGCATGATACGGCGTACTTATGTCCATCAACAGGAATTCCAGGTCTTTCTGGCGGTCGGTGAAGAGCTGCAGCGTGATCTCGGTGTTGCGCCCCGCGGTGCCGTTGAGGACCGCACCCGTCAGATGCGGGTCGAAGTCGGCGAGGCGTTCCATATATTCGATCGCCGTCTGCCTCAGCAGGGCAAGTTGCGCACGCGTCTCGTCGGCCTGGTAGAGCGCTTGGTAGCTGCGCAGCGCCTCCTCGATCTGCTGGTTGTCGGGCAAATTACCGCTGTCCGGCGCGCCCAATTGCCGCGCGGCCTTGCGCTTGGCGGTGCCGTAGTCGAGGCTGCCGTCCTCGGCAAGCATACGAGCCGCGGCGTGGGCGATGAGACGGCGCATGTCCTGGTGTTTCACAGCGGCATTCCCGGCGTTGCCGCTGGGGGCTCCGAAGGCGCCGCCGGCGCCGCTTCGACGGGCTCGGCCGGCGCCGCGGAGGCCGCGTCCGCGGGCGGAAACTCCTGGTAGAAGTGTTCGACCATTCCTTCGGGTTGGGTGCCGAGCAGGTCGCCAAAAAATTCGTCGACGACTGATTCCGACACGCGCGTGCCTGTGGCGGGGTCGATGTTCACGCTGATGATCCCGCTCGGCATGGGCCAGCCTTTCTGCGGCATGCCCCGGAGCGCGGTTTCCATGAAGCTTATCCAGACCGGCAAGGCCGATTGGGCTCCGGTCTCGCGCCGCCCCATCGAGCGCGGCTGGTCGTAACCCATCCAGGCGATGGCCACGAGGTCCGGTGTGTAGCCTGCGAACCAGGTATCGCGTGCGTCGTTGGTGGTTCCGGTCTTGCCGGCGATGTCGCTGCGCTTCAGTTGCGACGCGCGCGCAGCGGTGCCGTAGCGCACGACATCCTGCATCATCGTCGTCATCAGCCAGGCGTTGCGGGGATCGATGACCCGCGGGGCACTGACGCCTGCTTTCTGCGGGCTTGCCTGCATCAGCAGGCGGCCGTCCTTGTCGTAGACCTTGTCGATGAGATAGGGCTTGACCCCGAAGCCTCCGTTGGCGAAGACGCCGTAGGCCGCCGCCATCTGCAAAGGGGTGACGCTGCCCGCACCGAGCGCCATGGTCAGGTAGGGCGGGTGGCGCGCCGGATCGAAGCCGAAGCGGCGGATGTAGTCGCGCGCATAGTGCGGGCCGATGCCTTGCAGGATCCGGATGGAGACAAGGTTGAGCGATTTGGTCAGTGCAGCGCGCATGCGCACCGGTCCGCTGCTGCTGCCGTCGTAGTTGCGCGGCTCCCAGGCGGTGCCGCCTGCTTCTTCCGCGGCGAGGATCAGCGGTGCATCGTCGATGATGCTCGCCGGCGTATAGCCTTTTTCGAGCGCCGCGGAATAGATGAAAGGCTTGAAGCTGGAGCCTGGCTGGCGCCACGCCTGGGTCACACGGTTGAACTTGTTGCGGTTGAAGTCGAAGCCGCCGACCAGCGCCGTGATCGCACCCGTGTTCGGATCCAGCGCGACGAGCGCGGCCTCGACTTCGGGCAGCTGGGCAAGGCGCCAGCGCGCTTTGCCGCCCGTCGACTGCACGCGGACGATCGCCCCCGGATCGAGCTTACGGCCTTTCTTGGCTGCGACCCAGTTCGCCACCCATTTGACCGAATTGCCGGAAATCTCGGCCACGGTGCCGTCCTGTAATTGGGCGCGAATGGATTTTTTATCGGCGCTGAGGACGACCGCCGGCAACATGTCGCTGACGGGCGCGAAATCTGCGAGCGCCGCGGCGATTGCGCTGTCCCGTTCGGCCTTGCCGGAGGGCAGGCGGATCTGCTTTTCGGGCCCGCGGTAGCCGTGACGTTGGTCGTAATCGGCGATGCCGCGCCACACCGCGAGGTTTGCCCCTGCCTGTTGGCTGCGCCGCAGGGTCGTCACCGCCTTGTAACCCGAGCTGTAGATCGCTTCGCCGTATTTCTCGAACAGCATCTGACGCACCATCTCGGCGGCATAATCGGCCGCCACGTCGGTATGCTGGCGTGCCTGCCGGATGACAAGCTTTTGCTTGATCGCCGCCTGCCAAGTCGGCTGATCGATGAACCTGAGCTTGAGCATGCGGCTGAGCACGTATTCCTGGCGCGCCTTCGCGCGCGGGAAATTGACCACGGGGTTGTAACGGGACGGCGCCTTAGGCAGGCCCGCCAGCATGGCGAATTCCGCGAGCGAAAGCTCTTTCATCGGCTTGCCGAAATACGCCCGCGCGGCGGCTTCGAAGCCGTAGGCGCGCTGGCCGAGGTAGATCTGGTTGATGTAGAGCTCGAGGATCTTGTCCTTCGACAGGCTGTGCTCGATTTTCATCGCCAGCATCGCTTCGGAAAGCTTGCGGCTCAGCGTCTTCTCATTCGACAGGAAGAAATTGCGCGCGACTTGCATCGTGATCGTCGACGCCCCTTCCTTCGCCCCGCCCGACAGCAGATTCGATCCGGCGGCGCGCAGGACGCCGAGGGTGTCGACGCCGCCGTGCGTGTAGAAGCGCTCGTCTTCGGCGGCGATGATCGCCTGCTTCATGTAACGCGGAACTTTGTCGATCGCGATAAACGCGCGTCGCTCCTCGCCGAATTCGCTGATCAGGGCGCCGTCGGCGGTGTAAACGCGCAGGGGCAGCTTGGGCTTGTAGTCGGTCAAGGCCTCGAGCGGCGGCAGGTTGGGGTAGATCAGGGCCGCGGCCAGGCCTGCAAGCGCCGTGCCTACGACGCCGAGACTAACAATCAGCGCCAATGCGTAATGCCACCATCTGGAAAACATCCCGTTCCTTTTTGTGTATCGATTAAAGCGTACCGGCGGGACCCGGTTTCGGCGATGCGCCGCTCGGCCGGGCGTTCACCGGGATTCGTGTCCCGCCGGCTGAGGCGTTTCGCGCGCCGCGACCGCGGCCATCATCGCTTCACGCCCGCCGTGTGTTGCCGCGCAAATCTGCGAGCGGCCTCCTAAAGTTTGCGCCGATTATAGGCGTTAGTGGTGTTGGAAATTGGACACAGTTGTCCAACTCTTGCGATGTGGCGGGAAAAAGACTGTGAAAAACCGTGTGTTGTTGCTAGCATCTAAAAAAATAATCAAGAAGATGCTGCAACCACCAGAAGTGTAAAGGAAAATTCTTGCACATTAATATTAATATGGACTGGTTGTCGGCCAAGGGGCTTCCCATCCTCGGGCTCGATATCAGCACGACGGCCGTCAAGCTCGTGGAGCTGTCCGATGCCGGCAAGGGGATGTTGCGCGTCGAACGCTACATCATCGAGCCGCTGCCCAAGGACGCCGTGAGCGACGGCAATATCGCGAATCTGGATCAGGTCGCGGATACGCTGCGCAATGCGTGGAAGGCGCTCGGTTCGCGGATCAAGAACGTCGCGCTCGCGCTGCCCTCGTCTGCCGTCATCACCAAGAAAATCCTGGCCCCCGCGAGCCTCACCGGGATCGACCTCGAAAATCAGGTGGAGGCCGAGGCAAACCAGGTGATACCGTTTTCGCTCGATGAGGTGAACCTCGATTTCCAGGTGCTGGGTCCCTCGCCAGGCAGCCCGGACGACGTGCAGATTCTGCTCGCCGCGGCGCGCAAGGAAAAGGTCGAAGATCGCGTTGCCGCGGTCGAGGCCGCAGGGCTGAAAGCGCTCATCATGGACGTCGAGTCCTATGCCACGCAGACCGCCTACGAGCAGATCGCGCATCTGCTGCCCAATAGCGGCGCCGGCCAGACCGTAGCGATCATCGATGTCGGTGCGCAAAACATGCACATCAATATCCTCAACGACAACGAGTCGGTCTATCTGCGCGAGCATGGCTTCGGTGGCAACCAGCTCAACAACGAAATCTCGCGACGTTACGGGATGTCCGGCGAGGAGGCGGAAAACGCCAAACGCAAAGGCACGCTGCCGGAAAGTTACGACATGGAGGTGCTGCAGCCGTACAGCGAGACGCTGGCGATGGAAATCGGTCGCGCCCTGCAGTTGTTCACGACCTCCACCCAATACCGCAAGATCGACCAGATCCTCCTCGCCGGCGGCGGGGCGATGATCCCCGGCATCGATGAAGTCGTCGCACAGCGGACCGGCACGCCGACGCTGGTCGTCAACCCGTTCGCCACTATGGCGGTCGCGCCGAAAATCCGGCCGCAAGCACTGACTGCCGACGCGCCTTCGCTGTTCGTCGCGTGCGGCCTCGCCATGCGGAGGTTCGACCCCCAATGATTCGCATCAACCTCCTCCCTCACCGCGAACTCGCGCGTGCGGCGCGGCGCCGCCAGTTCAATGTGCTGCTCGGCATCGCCGTCGCGGCCGGTGTCGTCGCGGTCATCCTCGGCCACAGCGTGATCGCCGCCAGGCAATCGGCGCAGGAAGCTCGCAACGCCTTTCTCGAACAGGAAATCGCCAAGCTCGATAGCCAGATCGGCGAAATCAAGAAGATACGTGAGCAGACGCAGGCGCTATTGGAGCGCAAGCAGGTCGTCGAAACCCTGCAGTCCAATCGCACCGAAGTGGTTCATCTCTTCGACCAGATGATCCGGCTGCTCCCCGACGGCCTTTATCTCAAGTCGTTCAAGCAGGCTGGCGACGTCGTCACGATCAACGGCTATACCCAGTCGAGCGCGCGTGTTTCCACGTTGATGCGGAATCTCGACGACTCGCCCTGGTTCGAATCGGCAGGTCTGGTTGAGATCAAGGCTGCGACCGTCAACAACCTGCGGGCGAACGAATTTGTTCTGACCGTGAAGCAATCCAGGCAACAGCCCGAGGATGCGAAAGAAGGGGGTAAGGCATGACCCTGGATGACCTCAACAGTCTCGACCTGAAGACGCTCGCCGACTGGCCGCTACCGAGCAAGCTCGTGGCCTTGACGCTCCTCACGATCGCGATCGTCGCGGCGGGGTGGTGGTTCGACTGGCGCGGTGGAATGGAGACGATCGAGGCCGCGAAGCAGAAAGAGACCGAATTGCGCGGCGTCTTCGCGACCAAGAAGAATCAGGCAATCAACCTCGACGCCTACAGAAAACAGCTGACCGACATCGAGCAGGCCTTCGGCGCGCTCCTCAAGCAGCTGCCGAATAAGCAGGAAATGGACGCCTTGATTACCGACGTCAACCAGGCCGGACTCGGTCGCGGTCTGCAATTCGAACTGTTCCGACCCGAAGCGGAGACCGTCTCCGAGTTTTATGCGGAAACGCCGATCCGCGTCAAAGTCACGGGCGGCTATCACGACGTCGCCGCCTTCGTGAGCGACGTCTCCAAACTCTCGCGGATCGTGACCCTGCATGACATCGCCATGGAGCCGTCCAAGGATCTGCTGAATATGGATGCGACGGTCAAGACCTACCGCTATCTCGACGATGAGGAAGTGATCGCGCGCAAACAGCAAACCAAGGAGCAGCCGAAATGAAGCGCCTGGTCCCCTTATTGATCGTACTGGGCTTGAGCGGGTGCGGCGGCGGTGGCATCGACGACCTCAAAACCTTCGTCAGCGAAACCGGCAAAGACATGCAAGGCAAGATCGATCCCTTGCCCGAGGTGAAAGTCTACGAGCCGTTCACCTACAACGCCTTCGACCTGCCTGATCCGTTCAAGCCGAGAAAACTCTCGTCGGGCGGCGGCGGGGGTATGCAACCCGACCTCACGCGGCCGAAGGAGCCTCTTGAGACGTTCTCGCTGGAGACGCTGAAAATGGTCGGCGTGGTGTCCAAAAAAGGCGCCATCCACGCCGTGATCAAGACCCCGGATAGCGCGGTCTACCACGTCAAAAAAGGGAATTACGTCGGCCAGAACTTCGGCCTTGTCACGCAGATCGGCGAGGGCGAAATGACCTTGCGCGAGATCGTGCAGGACAGCGCCGGTGATTGGTCCGAGCGCATCAGCACCCTGATATTGCAAGAATGATTTGTCGCATGAATTCCAAAGAGGCTGACATGAACGCATTGCCGAAATTTGCTCGGAAAATGGCCCGTCATCTGACCGCGGCCGTCCTATTCACCGGTCTCGCATTGCCATGGGCGGCGCGTGCCGCCGACGCGCCGCCTACCGGCAATGCCGTACAAAGCGTGGAAGCGGCGACGCTGCCCGGCGGTAAGGTGGTGGTGCGCGTCAATCTCAAAAAACCGCTCGCGGCGACCCCGGCCGGCTTTACGGTCGGCAACCCGCCCCGCATCGCGCTTGATCTACCCGATACCGGTAATGCGATGGGACGTAATACGGTCGAGGCGAACCTCGGTCCGCTGTCGAACGTGAACGTGGTGCAGGCCGGGACGCGCACCCGCCTCGTGCTGAATCTCAACAAGTCGGTTGAATACGACGCGCGCGTAGAAGGCAACACCCTGCTGGTAGCCTTGGGCGATGTCGGCGCCGGCGCGACCCCGGTGAATGCCAGCCCGCGATTTGCAGAAGCGGCGCCTGGCCAAGCCCGCCACTCGATCCGCGATGTCGATTTCCGTCGCGGCGCCGCAGGCGAGGCAAGAATCGTCACGACCCTGTCCGACGCCCAAGCGGGCATCAACATTCGTCAGCAGGCCAGCGGCATCACCGTCGATTTCATCGGCACGGAAGTGCCGAAGGCCTTGCAGCGCCGTCTCGATGTCGCGGACTTCGGCACCCCGGTGAAAGTGGTCGAAACCTATCCCCTGGGCGACAACACCCGCATGGTGATCCAGCCCCAGGGTGGCTGGGAGTATTCAGCGTACCAGGCCGACAACAGCTTCATCGTTGAGGT
>CBJMYK010000056.1:0-8722 GCA_966433795.1 uncultured Thiobacillus sp.
TTTCGGCGTGGCCCTGCATCACGACGTCGAGCACGCGCTGGTCCTCGTAGCCGAATTGATCCTGGCGCAGCCACGCCATGCGTTCGCCCGGGTCGAGCGAGACGTTGCCCGAGGTCGGCTCGAGCTCGCCTGCAAGGATTTTCATGAAGGTCGACTTGCCGCAGCCGTTGGCACCGATCAGGCCGTAGCGATTGCCGTCGCCGAACTTGACGTTGACGTTCTCGAACAGCGGTTTGGCGGCGAATTGGAGGGTGATGCTGGAAGCGGTGAGCACGGCGAAATCCTGGGATGCAACGGGGCGAGGCCCGGCATTTTAACACCCGGGCAGCGCGCCCTGCGGGGCGCTCACGGCCCGACTAGACCGGGCAGGCGTCGACCTGCAACGCGGGATGCGCCGCGATCGGCCGGTCGAGGTAATAGCCTTGCACGAGGTCGACGCCGAACTGGCGCAGCAACGCGAGCGTCGCGCCGTCCTCGACGTATTCGGCGACGACCGATTTGCCGAGGCCGAGCGCGACGCTGACCATCGCCTGCACGAACACCTGGTTGTCGGGGTCGTTCGGCAGGTCACGGATGAAAATGCCGTCGATCTTGATCGTGTCGACGTTCAGGTGCTTGAGATAGGCGAATGAGGCAAAACCGACGCCGAAATCATCGAGGCAGACGCCGCAACCGAGCTGGCGCAGCGCCTCGATCATGCGCTGGGCGTCGTGCAGGTCCGACACCGCCGCGGTCTCGGTGATTTCGACGATGAGCCGACTGGGGTTGACGCCGGCGTGGCGCAGATCGTCGCCGATCATCTGCGGCAGGCCGGGTTCGGACAGCGAGCGCCCCGACAGGTTGACGGCGATCGACGGGATTCCGCGGTGGGCGGCGAGCAGACGAATCGCCTCGTGGATGACCCAGCGGTCGATGTCGAGAATGCGCCCGCTTTTCTCGGCGCGCTGGATGAAGTGTGCCGGCATGATGAGCTGGCCTGGGTTGTGCTCGTCCCTCATCCGCACGAGCGCTTCGAGATGGGAGAGCGCACCGTCCTCCGCGCGGTAGACGCCCTGGAAATGGAGCTGGAAAAGCTCCTTGTCGAGCGCGTTGCTGATGCGCTCGCCCCACGACAGGCGCTGCCGCATTTCGCTGTCCGCCGCGCTGTCGGCGCGGAACACGCGCCAGGTGTTCTTGCCGGCGTCCTTGGCCTGGTACATCGCGATGTCGGCGCGGGCAACGAGATCGTCGGCATCGACGGCATGCGCCGGGTAGTAGGCGATGCCGAGGCTGGTGGTGACGCGGAGATTCTGGCCCTCGAACAGAAAGGGGATTTGCGCGATGGCGTGGACGACGCGGTCGGCGAGCGCTTCGGCCTCGTTGTCCTGAAGCCCGGGAAGCAGGATCGCGAACTCGTCGCCGCCGAGCCGCGCCAGCACTTCGTTCCGCCGCACCAGCGCGCTGATCTCGCCTGCCACCCGGATCAGCAAGGCGTCGCCGGCGCGATGCCCGTAGCTGTCGTTGATGGTCTTGAATTCGTCGAGGTCGAAGAACATCACCGCGCATCGCGTCTTTTGGCGATCGCTGTCGAGCATGGTGCGCGCCAGCTCCTGCTGGAAGCGGTGGCGGTTGTAGAGGCCGGTGAGGGCGTCGCGCTCCGCGAGATAGACCAGGCGTTCTGCCGTCTGACGTTCCTGCGTGACGTCTTCGTAGATCCAGAGGTGACCGATGAAGCGCCCTTCGCGGTCGCGCACAGGATAGTCGAGCTCGGTGATGACGCGGCCGTCGGTCATCTGGATCTCGTAGCTCTCGGACAGTCCGCGGGTTTCGAGCACCGAACGCAGATGCTTGGAGAAGTGGTCGGGCTGCGCGAGCGTCGACGCGGAACGGGTCAGCACCTCATGAACCGGCTGGCCGATCAGATTGGTCGACCCCTCGATCATCCACATCCGGCCGAAGACCGGGTTGTGATAGATCACCCGGCCGTCGGGGGCGACGAACAGAATGCCGAGATTCATCGCCGAAAGCAGCGAGACCAGGCGGGCGCGCTCCTGCTCGGTTTCTTCGAGATAAGTGCGCTGCAGGCTTTCGGCGGTCCGCAGTTCGCTGATCGCGAGTCGCAGATTCGCCTCGGTCGCCTTGAGGTCGTCGATGCTGTGGATACTCGCGCGGATGCCCTGATAGACGCCGCTGTAATCGTGGATCGGCTGCCAGTTCACGGCGGCCCAGAAGTGCCCGCCGTCCTTGCGGCAGATGCGCATCGCGTAGCCCTGGCCCGAGGTTCCGCGCAGGGCCTGGCGCAACTGTGTCTCGGCAGCGCCGCGATCGTCGGGATGAATGATGTCGGAAGGAAAGTTCATCTGGTCGAGGCATTCCCCGACGCTGTGGCCGAGCATCCGTTCGACCGAGGGATTGACCCACAACAGCTTGCCCTGCGGCGAGAGCCAGAATTCGACGTCGTGGGTGTAGTCGGCGATCGCATGAAAGCGCGCCTCGTTCTCGCGGGCCCGATCGATGTTGAAGCGCACCGACTCCGCCATGCGATTGAAGGTCCCGATCAACTGGCCGATCTCGTCCTCGCCCTCGCCCGTCAGTTTGACGTCGAGGTCGCCCTGCGCCATGCGCCGGCTGGCGCGGGTGAGGACCTCGAAGCGGCGGATCACGCGGCCGGTCGACAAGGCGAGCAAGATGCCCGTGAGGAGCAGCGCGGCGACCGCGATCGAGAGGCTCTCGCGGACATAGCGGCCGCGCGCCTCTTCGATGAAGGCACCGGACAGGACCAAGGCGACTTCCCCGTAATGCTGGCCGGCGAATGTGACCGGCTGCACCACCCGAAAGTCGGTGGGGGTTCCTTCGGTGCCGCTCTGATGCACGAGGCGTTCGCTGCTGTCGCGCACGGCGACCATTTTCAGCCCCCCGTCGCGCTGCAGCGCCTCGACGATTTCGCGCACGCTTGCGTCGTCGCGCTGCGCCAAGGGCGCCAACAAGGCGCCGGCGAGCGTTTTCGCGACCTCCCGGACGTGCTGATCGGCTTGTTGCTGCAACTCGCCGCGAGTGTGCTGCACGCCGTTTCCGATCAGAAAGGCCAACATCACGGCCTCGACACCGAGGGCGGCGAGGGTGAGCTTGTAGCGAAGCGAGAGCCGGCCGAACCAGTCCTTCATCGCGCCGTCCGCAAGATTTCTTGCGCCTCGATGGCGTAGGGCCGGAAGGCTTGCAGCTCGTTGCCCTCCACCGGGACGAAACCGCCGTAGCCGCCGCGCTCGAGAAAGCGCTTGCCTTCGGCGGTGGCGGCGAAGCCGAGCAGGCCGCGGCGCACCGCCGCCCTCTCCTGGTCGCGCAGACGCGGGTGGGTGAGATACATGAGACTCGACAGGGGTCCGGTTTGGGCGACGATGCGCAGGCGCCCCCTGATCTCGGGCGGCAGCAGCAGATAAGGATGCAGGCCCAGCATCGCCGCGTCGGCGCGTCGGTTGAGCACCTGCATCACGGCGTTCAGATGCGTGCCGGCGTCGTCGGTGTGGTAGTCGATCTCGTGCTTGAGCCCGTGCGCGGCCATTTCGGCCTGGACCGCCAGGACTGTGACGGCGATCGCGTCGGCCGTCGCGATCGTGCGACCGCGCATCTCCTCGGGTGCCCGATAAGGCGAATTGCGGCCGACAACCAGGAGCCCGCGCGTCGGCTCCGCATACTTAAGCAGCGGCCGATATCCCGCGTCCTGATGTGCGAGCCAGGCCAGATGGGGTGCGGCCAACAAAATATCGTATTCGCCGCGGCGCGTGCGCTCGACGAAGGTCTTGAAGTTGCGGGCACTGTAGATGGCGACCGGGGGACCGAGCTGTTTTTCCAAAGCCTGCGCCACAGGCATATGGATCGCAACGGTCTGGCGTGCGGTCAGATTCGGAAAGACGCCGAAGATCGCCGGCTTTTCCGTTGCCGCGGCGCCGCCGCTGCCGCCAGCGAGCAGCAGCACCAGCGCCAAGCCGGAAGCCCGCCCGCGGAGCGCGAGCCCTGCGCACAGTGGCGCGAAGAAGCGCATCCAGGCGCGGCACGTCGAGGCGACACCGGCAGCGCTTCCAGCATGGGGTGTGGGGCAGGCGGATTGTGTCCGCCCATGAAATCGGTGCAAGGTCCGTTTCCTCACCTAGAGATTTTTTTGCAGGACTTTGGACCTACGGTTGTAGTTGTAGAGGGCTTGTTTGCGCTTCGGCAGATGATCGGGGCTGCTATCGACGAAGCCGCGCTCTTCGAACCAGTGCTCGGTGCGGGTCGTCAGCACGAAGAGCTTCTTGAAGCCCGACTTCTTTCCGGTTTTTTCGGCCGCATCGAGCAGCATCTCCCCGAATCCGCGCCCACGGAAATCCGCGGCGACCGCGAGGCACGCCAGTTCGGCCGCGTGCTCCTCCGGAAAGGGGTAGAGCGCGGCGCAGCCGGCGATGACGCCGTCGGATTCGAGCACCAGAAAACGCTCGATTTCCATTTCCAGCAATTCGCGCGAGCGCCGCACCAGGATGCCGTCGCGCTCGAGCGGCTCGATGATGCCGAGGATTCCGCCGACGTCGTCGATGGTCGCCGGCCGCAGGGTCTCGAGCGGCGCCGGCGTGACCAGGGTGCCGACGCCTTCGCGCGTGAACAGCTCGGACAGCAGCGCGCCATCGCGGTGGCGGCTGATCAGGTGCGCGCGCTTGACGCCCTGGGTGCACGCGGTGACCGCGCACGGCAGGTAATAGGTGACGTCTTCCGGCAAGTCGCGCGCCTTTCCGCGCCCCGCCTTGTCGAGCACCTGGCGCGCTTCGTTGACGGTCAGCGCGTTGTGGATCGAGCGACCCTTGCCCGGGACGCCTTCGGTATCCATCAGGAAGATCAGCTTGTCGGCCGCGAGTTCGACCGCGGCCTGGGTCGCGACGTCTTCGAGGCTGAGGTTGAATATCTCGCCCGTCGGCGAATAGCCGATCGGTGACAGCAGCACGATATCGTGCTGGTCGAGGCGCCGCCGAATCGCCGCGGCGTCGATCTTGCGCACCTCGCCCGTGTGCAGGAGGTCGACGCCCTCGCGCACGCCGAGCGGCTGCGCCGTGACGAAGTTCCCCGACGCCACGCGGATATCGGCCCCCGCCATGGGCGTATTGGCGATGCCGAGGGACAGCAGTGCCTCGATTTCGACCCGCACTGTTCCGGCGGCTTCCTTGACGCAGGCCAGCGCCGCGTCATCGGTCACCCGCAGGCCGTTGACGTAGCGTATGGCCGTGCCGTTTTCGGTCAGACGTGCCTCGACTTGCGGCCGCACGCCATGGACCAGAACGAGTCGCACGCCGAGGCTGTTCAGCAGGTTGACGTCGTGGGCCAGTTGGACGAAACCGCCCTCCACCACGAGTTCGCCGCCGAAGGCTATGACGAAGGTCTTGCCGCGAAAGCCGTGGATATAGGGCGCGGCGGAGCGAAACCAGTGAACGAAATCGGCGGTGTCTTTCAACGGACTGGCCTGGCAGAAAGCGGTGGATGGAGCAGAAGGATACCGAAAACCCCTGCGAAAACGCAGCGCGGCAGCCCCCCGGTGCCGCAATTAACGGAATAAATCGCAGGGAATTTACGTCATCAGCCGCCGGCGACGATTTTCCGGCAGCCCGGCAGGATCAGAAATCCCCCCAGAGCGTCTGCATCGCGGCCAGCGCCGCAAGGGCGGCCGTTTCGGTGCGGAGGACGCGCGGCCCGAGTCGAATCGGCACCGCCCCCGCGGCGTGCAGCGCCGCGATCTCATCGGCCTCGAAACCGCCTTCCGGCCCCGCGATCAGCACATCCGGTCCCGCCTGGCCCGCGGGAGCCGCCAGGTCGGTGAGCCGGGTCTGTGCATCCGGCGACAGGAAAAGCAGCCGTTCGCCGCCGCGCGCGCCGAGCCACTGGGCAAGCGGCAGCGGCGCCGCGACCGGCGGGAGGCGGTTACGCCCGCACTGCTCGCAGGCGCTCGCGACGACCCCTTGCCAGTGCACGACGCGCTTGGCGGCGCGCTCGCCTGCCAGTTTGACGACGCTGCGCTTGGCGGCGATCGGCTGGATCGCCGCCACCCCGAGCTCGACCGCTTTCTGCAGCGTGTAGTCCATGCGCTCGCCGCTCGATATTCCCTGCGCCAATCCCACTCGCAGACGCGACTCGCGCTCGACGTCGACGAAACCGTCGATCGCGACGGCGACCTCGTCCCGGGTCAGGCGTGCGATGCGTGCGGTGTATTCCCCGCCGCGGCCATTGAAGAGCGTGACCGCATCGTCGACCGCGAGGCGCAGGGCACGCGCGGCATGGCGCGCGGGGCCGGCGGGCAGGTCGAAGCGCGCGCCGGGGCTCAGGGCCTGGTCGAGGAAGAACCGCGGGGAAGACATCTTGCTATTATGCCGGGGTTGTGTCGAAACTCTGTGGAGCGCTCATGGTTTCCCTTACTACGCCGGTGTGCGATTTTGGCTGGAAAGCCGCTGACTTCAGCCTGCCAGGCGTCGATGGTCTGGCGTGGACCCCGCTCGACGCAACCGGGCCGAACGGACTCGTGGTCATGTTCATCTGCAACCACTGTCCCTATGTCCAAGCGATCCGACCGCGTCTCGTGCGCGATCTCGCCGAACTCAAGCGCGACCACGGCATTCATGCGATTGCGATCATGTCCAACGACCCGGCCGATTATCCCGAGGACTCGTTCGACAACATGAAGAAGGTCGCGCGCGAATTCGATTTCCCTTTTCCCTACGTGATCGACGAGACGCAGCACGTCGCGAAAGCTTACGGTGCGGTCTGCACGCCCGATTTCTTCGGTTTCAACCGCAGCTTCGAACTGCAGTATCGCGGCCGCTTCGACGCGTCGCGCAAGGAGGCCGCTCCCGAGGGCACGCGTCGCGACCTCTTCGAGGCGATGAAGGAGGTCGCCGCGACCCAGCGCGGACCCGCTGAACAGATTCCGAGCATGGGCTGCTCGATCAAATGGAAGGAGGCCTGACATGGTCGTCAGTCGTCGGCACTGGGAAGGGGTTTATCGCGACAAGGCGGCGGACCAGGTGAGTTGGTTTCAGCCGAGCGCCGCGTCGTCTTACCGGCTGATCACCGAAGCTGCCGAGCCGGGCGCCCGCATCATCGACGTCGGCGCCGGCGCCTCGGTGCTGGTCGATCAGCTGCTCGATGCCGGCTATCGGAACGTGACCGTGCTCGACCTGGCCGAAGCCGCGCTCGACGTGAGCCGTACCCGCCTCGGTTCGCGCGGCGACGCGGTGCAGTGGATCGCGGCCGACATCACCGAGGCTGAGCTGCCGACTGCGTACTACGATGTCTGGCACGATCGCGCGGTGTTTCATTTCCTCACCGATCCCGCGGACCGGGCACGCTACGTCGCGCAGGTGCTCAAAAGCGTGAAACCGGGCGGCCGGGTCATCGTCGCCGCCTTCGGGCCGGGCGGGCCGCTGCAATGTTCGGGGCTCGACGTCATGCGCTACGCGCCGCAGACGCTGCACGCCGAGTTCGGCGCGCCTTTCCAGTTGCTCGGCCATGAAACGGAGATCCATCACACCCCCGGCGGGCACGACCAGGAATTCGTTTATTGTTATTGCCGGCGCGTCTGAACATGCTGCAAGAGATCAAGGCGCTGGTGCGCGAGGTCGCCCAGCGCGAAGTGACGCCGCGCTTCCTCAAGGTGGCGCACAGCCACAAGCCCGACGGCAGTCTTTTCACCGAAGCCGACGCGCGCGCCCAGGCCGCCTTGGAGGCGGCGCTGCCGCTGATCCGGGACGTGCCGGTCCTCGGCGAGGAAATGACCGAGCGCGAGCAGCAGGATGCTTGGGCCGCGGGGCGCGAAGGTCTGTGGTGCGTCGATCCGATCGACGGCACGTCCAATTTCGTCGCGGGCGTGCCTTATTTCGCAGTCTCGGTGGCTTATCTCTTCAAAGGCGAGCGCCACCTCGGCGTCGTCTACGACCCGATCGCCGACGAGATGTTCAGTGCCGAGCGTGGGCGTGGGGCCCATCTCAACGACACGCCTCTGCCCCTGCGTCAGCCGGTTCTCGAACTGCGCCGCGCGCTGGCCGGGGTCGAGATGAAGCGGATCAACCGTGAACTCGCCGGACGCCTCGCCTCCTGGCCGCCCTACGCGTCGCAACGCAATTTCGGCGCGTCGACGCTCGACTGGTGTTACACCGCGGCGGGGCGCTTCGACATTTATGTACACGGCGGACAGAAGCTCTGGGATTATGCTGCGGGCGCACTGATCCTTGAGGAGGCCGGCGGTCGCCTCGCCAGCCTCACCGGCAGCTTCGACATCGCCAACGTTTGGGAGCGTTCGGTTGTCGCGTCGGTCAGCCCGAGCCTGTTCGAGCAGTGGCGCGACTGGCTGAAGGCGGCCGGTGCATAAGCGCCGGCGCTGCGCGAATAAAAAGATTTTAACCTTCCGAAGATTCAAATTCCGCTTGAGCTTCGGCTCTTAAGCTCTTGTCCCCGCACGGGTTCGGGCAGGTTTGCGCGTGGCTTGCGGAAGCCCGCCCTGGTGAAGGATAATCAGGGTTTTTGCATATTCTGCCCAAGCTGTCGCTGGACGGCTGTTCCCGGGCGAGGGTGCGAGATTTTTTTCTTAGCTGAAGGGACCGCAATGCCAACCCGTACCGACCTGTCCAACGCCATCCGCGCACTCGCGATGGATGCAGTCGAAAAAGCGAAATCCGGCCATCCCGGCGCCCCGATGGGCATGGCGGAAATCGCCGAGACGCTGTGGAACCACCAT
>CBJMYK010000057.1:0-8665 GCA_966433795.1 uncultured Thiobacillus sp.
CGTGGCTGACCGACGAAATCCGCACGGTGGTCGACGGCTTTCCGGGCATCGCCTACAACTTCACCCAGCCGATCGACATGCGCGTGTCGGAGATGCTCACCGGATCGCGCGGTGACGTAGCGATCAAGATCTTCGGCCCCGACCTGCCCACGCTCAACCGGCTCGCCGCGCAGATTTTCCGCGTGGTCGAGCAGGTCCCCGGTGCGTCCGACGTCTACACGACGCAGAACGAGGGGGTGCAATACCTGCAGGCCGAGATCGACCGCGACGCCGCCGCGCGTTTTGGCCTTTCGGCCGACGACGTCGGCCGATTGTTGCGCACCCAACTCGAAGGCGAGGTGATCGGAACGATCCAGCAACAGGGGCGGCGCGTGCCGCTGCAGTTGCGCGGCCCGCAGGGGCTGCGCGAGTCGCCGGAGGCGCTGCAGGCGATCAGGCTGACCCTCGCAGACGGGCGCGAAATCAGCCTCGATCAGGTCGCGCATCTCAAGCGCACGACCGGACCGGTCGCGGTGAAGCGCGAAAACGCCGCGCGCTTCACGGTCGTGCAGAGCAACGTCGCCGGTCGCGACCTCGTGAGCTTCGTCGGCGATGCGCAACAGGCGGTCGCGCGCCAAGTCAAGCTGCCGCCCGGCTACCATCTCGCCTGGGGCGGGCAGTTCGAGAACCAGCAGCGCGCGGCGCAGCGGCTCATGATCGTCGTGCCCGTGGCGCTGCTGCTGATCGGTTTTCTGCTCTACGTCACCTTCGGCAACGCGGCGCAGGCGCTGCTTGTGATGATGAACGTCCCGCTCGCGCTGATCGGCGGGATTTTCGCGCTCGCGGCCTCGGGTGAATACCTTTCGGTTCCCGCTTCGGTCGGATTCATCGCGCTTCTGGGCATCGCCGTGCTGAACGGCGTCGTGCTGGTCAGCCACTTCAACCAGCTGCGTGCGCAGGGGATGAAAGGCGACGCGGTGGTGCGCGAGGGTGCGCTGCGCCGCCTGCGCCCGGTGCTGATGACTGCGAGCATTGCGGCCTTCGGCTTGGTGCCGCTGCTGTTCGCGACCGGCCCCGGTTCCGAGATCCAGCGGCCGCTCGCCATCGTCGTGATCGGCGGCCTCGTCAGCGCGACCCTGCTGACGCTCGTGATGCTGCCGCTGCTGTATCGCCAATTCATTCTCAAAGGAGCGCGCGCATGAACGCGATGACGCGTCTGGCCCTGGCGCTGACGCTGGGTTTTTCGATTCCCGCAGCCGCCGCTTATCTGCCCGATCCACAAGCCGCCGAAGCCGCGTTGCTGGCGTCGCGCGGCGTCGCCGAGGCACGCGGCGAGTTCTCCGCGCAGCGCTTGCGGAGCGAGGGTCTGGCCCGCGGCCATGAAGAATGGTCGCTCGGTTCCGACATGGCGCAGCGCCGCATCCAAACGACGCCGCGAGACAGCGTGGCGGAGTGGGGCGTCACCGTCTCGCGGCCGCTGCGTCTGCCGGCGCGCGCCGCGGCCGATCGCAGGCTTGCCGGCGCGCTGAGCGCACACGCCGAAGCGAGTCTCGGAGAGGCCTTACACGAAAGCGGCCGGCTGCTGCTGCAGCTGTGGTTCGACTGGCTCGACGCGCTCAGTCAGGTTGAGCTGTGGCGCGGGCAACTCGACCTGGCTGCGCAACAGCTGGAGACCGTCAATGCCCGGATCAGGCTCGGCGAAGCGGCGCGCGCCGAACGCGTCAACGCCGAAGCCGCGCTCGCGCAGATTCGCCTGCAACAGCAGCAGGCCGCACTTGCTTTGCAACAGGCGCGCGCGCGTCTGGCCGCCGAGTTCCCGGCGCTTCCGCTGACCGCCGCCGCCGCGCTGCCGGAGCCGACGCCGCCCGATGGGAGCGCCGAGGCGTACGTCGACAGCGTGCTCGCACACAGCCACGAGCTGACGCGCGCGCGCCGGCAGGCGGAGGCGCTGCAGGCGGAGGCGAGGCGCTTCGCCAGCCGGCGTGGCGCCGACCCGAGTCTGGGTGTGTTCTATAGAAATGAGCTCGGCGGCGACGAACGCGTCATGGGACTCAACGTCGGGTTGACGCTGCCGGGGCCGGCGCGGCGTCTCGAGCAGCAGGCGGCCGAGCAGCTCGCCCGCACCGCGGAGGACGGCGCCGCGCAACTCGAGCAGCGTCTGCGACAGGAAGCCCGCGCCGACTTCGAGGCTGCGGCGGCCAAGACCGCGAGCTGGCGGCAGGCCGATCGCACCGCGCAGGCGCTGGAGGAGGCGGCCCGTCTCGCCGCCCGTGCCTACAGCCTGGGCGAAGGCAGCCTCGATCAGGTGCTGCTCACGCGGCGGCTCGCGCTGGAAGGACGGCTGCAGGCACAGCAGGCGCAGGTGGCGGGACTCGCCGCCGACGCGCGTCTCAAGCTCGATGCGCACCGGCTGTGGCCTTTGGACGTCGACGCGGACGCCGCGCACGCACATCCCTAGCCGACGCGGCGCGTCTTCGGCCGCGTAGGACAGGGCGATGGACACGTCGTGATCGGCGCCGCCGCTTGAAGCGCCCGGCCGGCCGCTGGCGCGGCCGTGAGGCGCTATCGGTTGCCCAGTGGCTGGTCGGGCACAGCGGACGTCGAACCTTGGCTCATGCGCCGTGCTTCGTCCTGCATCGCCGCGATCTGCTCAGGCTTCAATTGCCACACCAGGCTGTCGCGCGCTTTCGCAGCGGCCTCGACACCTTGCGCTGCGGCGAGATTGAACCACATATAGGCCCGTGCCTTGTCGATCGCCGTGCCGGTGCCGTAGCGATAGAGCTCGCCCAGGCTGTATTGCGCCTTCGCGTAGCCGTGTTGCGCAGGTTTCTCGATCCAGTCGAACGCGGCCTTGTAGTCCTGGACGACGCCGCGCCCTTTCAGCAGGGCCAGGCCGTATTGGTACTGCGCTTCAGCCAGCCCCTGTTTCGCCGCGAGCGCAAACCATTTGGCCGCTTCCTTGTCGTTCTGGATCACCCCGTCGCCCTCGGCGTAGCGCAGCGCGAGCTGCAATTGCGCCTCGGCGTCGCCCTGCTGGGCGCGGGTATGCGGCAGATGCGAGGCGGAACCGGGATCGGGAATGGCCGCCTGCTGCTCGCCGGCGAACCAGACGGTGAGGCCGACGAGCGCGCCGACGAGGACGAGCAGGAACAGCGGCTTGAACGGGTTGAAGGCCCAGAAGCGGTGGCGGCAGTCGCGGCAGCGCAGCGGCGTATCGAGTAACAGATGCCGCACGCCGTCGTGGGCGTGGAGCGAACCGCCGCGGATCTTCTTGCTCCCACACAGCGGGCACGCGGCGGCCATCGGGTCAGTGCGGGCGGCTGACGCCGCCGTCGCTGTCAGCGCGCCTGCCGCGGGGCGAAGCGGCGGAAGCGTTCAGGAAAAAATCGTTTTTCACCGGCAGCCGCCGCAGCGCGTCCGCCTTAGAGCTTGCCGCCCGCTTCGACGACCATGTACGCCACGGCGTTGGCGAGATCGGCTTCCGCGAGGGCGGCATTACCGCCCTTCGCGGGCATGCCGCGGATGCCGTTCAGGGCGTGGCTGTAGAGGGTGTCGAAGCCTTGATCGAGACGCGCGCTCCAGGCCGCCTTGTCGCCGATTTTCGGCGCGCCGGCGACGCCGGTGCCGTGGCAGGCCACGCAGGTTGCGTCGTAGACGGCCTTGCCCTTTGCCGGGTCGGGTTTGGCGGCGCTTGCCGCCGCGGGCGCGCCCGCGGCGGCGGCCTCGGGCGCCTTGAAGTCGGCACCGGCCGAGTTCGCCAGGTAGGCGACCGCGCGGGCGACTTCGACGTCGGAGAGGTCGGCGTTGCCACCGCGCGGAGGCATCGCGCGAATACCTTCAGTCGCGTGCTTCACGAGCGTGTCGTAGCCTTGCGAGAGGCGTGCGCTCCAGTCGCCCTTGGCCTGGAACTTGGGCGCACCGAGCGCGCCGCTGCCGTGACATGCGGCGCACACTGCGTCGTAGACTTCCTGGCCGGACTTTTCGACTTTGGGGGCGTTGGCGTCGAGCGCCGCCAATTGAGACACCGGCGCGATGCGCGCGAGCGTCGCTTTCTGCGCGGCTTCGCTCGTCGTATCGGGTTTGTGGTCTTTCTGAATGCCGAGCACGAGTTGGACGATCAGAACAATCGCCAGCAAGGGGGCGAGCAATCCAGCCAAAACGGCGATGAGGATTTCCTGCGGAGTGGCTTGGGTCATCTTGGCGTGGTTGTCGGCCATGAAAGGTTCCTTGGGGCGGTTGGCTGCAAAAGCCGCGATTATAAGGAAAGCCACCCCGACAGGAAAGGGCGGCGCCCCGCGCGGATAGACGCGACGGGGCAAACCCGCTATGCTTCCCGGCTCCTAGCGCCCGTAGCTCAGCTGGATAGAGTACTGCCCTCCGAAGGCAGGGGTCGTGCGTTCGAATCGCGCCGGGCGCGCCAGTTTCAGATCACAAACGGCTTCGGTCCCTTGTTCCGCCAGGGTTTTATCTCTGCACGGCGGGTTTACACTTGGACGAAGTTCATTTTGAGTCGCTTCGATCATGGCCATCCCCACCCCTACTGATATCCAGTTGCATCAGACATCGCGCAAGCTCGAGATCGCGTTTTCAGACGGTGCCCGTTTCGAACTTCCCTACGAGTTCCTGCGCGTCTACTCGCCGTCGGCCGAGGTGCGCGGCCACGGCCCGGGTCAGGAAGTGCTGCAGGTCGGCAAGCGCGACGTGCTGATCAACGCCGCCGAACCCGTCGGTCTCTACGGCATCAACTTCTTCTTCTCGGACGGCCACGCCACCGGGATCTCCTCCTGGGAATACCTCTATGACCTCGGCGTCAATCAGGCGGCCTTGTGGGACGAGTATCTGAAGCGCATGGAAGCCGCGGGCGCGTCGCGCGATCCCGGCATCGCCAAAATGTTCGAGCACCGCCCCAAGACCAAGTAAGCGTGGAATGAGGCTTTTGCCCCTCGATATCGACGCGCCCCGAGGGGCGCGTTTTGCTTGGCTGCTCTCGTGCGGAGTGCGGCTGTCGTGAACAGTGCGTCGGTCGTCGCCCGGGCGATCGCCGAGGCCGTCAGTGCCGCGACCAACGTGCCATTCCCGGCGGCGATGCTTCAGCCCGTCGCCGGGGGCGACACGAGCCAGGCTTTCCAGATCGGCGACGGCGATCGGCGTTTCTTCGTCAAGACCTGCGGGCGTGAGCGCGCGGCGATGTTCGACGCCGAGGTCGACGCGCTGGAAGCGCTAGCCGAGGTCGCCGCCGTGCGCGTGCCGCGGCCGGTCTGCACCGGCGTTGCGTCTGACCAGGCCTTTCTCGTCCTCGAGTATCTCGACCTCCGCGCACGCGGCGACGCCGCGCGGCTCGGGGCGCAACTTGCGCGCCTGCATCGCGCCTCGCAGGCGTTGTTCGGCTGGGACCGCGACAACTGGATTGGACGCACGCCGCAGCCGAACGGCTGGACGCGCGACTGGGTCGCATTCTGGCGCGAGCGGCGCCTCGCCGTGCAGTTCGAACTCGCGGCGCGAAATGGCTACGGCGGGTCGCTGCAACGCGACGGCGCTGCGCTGCTGGCCGGACTCGGCGCCTTGTTCGTCGGCTATGTGCCGGTCCCTTCGCTGCTGCACGGCGACCTCTGGGGCGGCAACCACGCTTACCTTGCCGACGGTTCGCCGGTCCTGTTCGACCCCGCAAGCTACGTCGGAGACCGCGAGTGCGACCTCGCGATGAGCGAGCTGTTCGTCGGCTTCGCGCCCTCTTTCCGCGCGGCCTACGACGAGGCCTGGCCGCTCGATTTCGGGTACGCGGTGCGCAAGACGCTCTACAACCTCTACCACGTCCTCAACCACGCCAACATGTTCGGCGGGAGCTACGTCGCGCAGGCGCAACGCATGACCGCCCAACTCCTGGCTGAAATGCGATAGCCCGATGTTGCAGCGCGCGCTCGTGTCTTGTCTCGTCTTTATCCTCGCGGCGTGTTCCGCGCTGACCCCGAAGCCTTTACCGCCGCAGGTCAGCGTCGCGGCGGTCGAGGTCAAGAGCGTCGGGGTGTTCGAGCAGCGGTTCGAGATCATGCTGCGCGTCACGAACCCGAATGCGTTCGAGCTCACGATCGAAGCGCTCGAGTTCGACCTCGACGTGAACGGTCAGCCATTTGCAAGCGGTCTGTCGCCGCTGCCCACGCGGCTGGTCGCGAACTCGGAAACGGACCTGCGGATCGAGGCGGTCACGCGCTCGGACGACCTTATCCGTCAGCTGCGGGCGTTCGCACCGGATCTGCTGAAGCAAGGCCTGCCGTATCGCATCCGCGGGCGGGTGAAGACCGATCGCTCGGTACGCTGGCTGCCCTTCGACCACGCCGGCGTCTACCGTGGCGAGCGTCGGCCGAACGGCGGGGGGACGATCTAAGTCCGCTCAGGCCGCGAGCGCGCGCAAGGTCGGCACCGCGAGGCCGAAGGCATCGGCGTGCGCGAGTGCACGCGCGAGCCGGGCCGGCGCCGAGCGCCCGGTGCAGCCGTGATCGGGGTCGCCCTCGATGGCCTCGAGCAGGCCGGCGATGAGCCGGGCCCGGTCGTGTCGCGTGCCGGTGAGCGCGTCCTGGATGTCGATGACCTCATTCGCGACTTGCCGTGCGAAGGCCTCGTGCTGCGACCACAGTTCGGACACGGTACCGCCGGTTTTCAGGCCGGCGATATTGGTCGTGAGGATGTAGACGTTCTTCCGCACGAGTTCGAACAGCAGTTCGTCGCGCTGGTCGACTTCGCGGCACGGAAGTTCGATCGCATCGAGCGCGCGGCACAGCAGCGCCGCGCCGGGGCCCGCCGCGGGCGAAGCGAGGAGCGGCTTGGCGTCGCTGCCCTTTTTCTTCTCGAACCAGACCGAGATGACTGTGGGGTCGACGTAGCCATGCGCCTGCCAGTCGCGCGGCAGCAGTTCGTTCTGAATCAGCGCGACCTGCGGCCGCCAGAGCTCAGGCAAGCCCGCCAGCACGCTGTCCAAGTCGTTCTCGGCGACTGCGACCAGAACGAGATCGGGCGCGGCGTGGCGCTGCGCGAGCAGCGCCATGTCGTCGCCGCGGTTGACCGGAACCACCGTGAGTCCGCTGCGCAGCAGACCGCCCGCAAAGACGCGGCCCAGTTGCCCGAGCCCGATGACGACCGCCTCGCTCACTCGACGCCTTTCGAGTGCAGGTATTCGTCGTAGGTCCCCATGTAGAACTCGACGCCCTCGGGCGTGATCTCGAGGATGCGCGTCGCGAGGCTCGAGACGAACTGGCGGTCGTGCGAGACGAAGATCAGCGTGCCCTTGAAGAGTTCGAGCGCGAGGTTGAGCGACTCGATCGATTCCATGTCCATGTGGTTGGTCGGCTCGTCCATCACGAGCACGTTGTGGCGCCCGAGCATGAGCTTGCCGTAGAGCATGCGTCCCTTCTCGCCGCCCGACAGCACGCGCACCGATTTCTTGACGTCGTCGCCGGAGAACAGCAGCCGCCCCAGGATGCCACGCAGCACCTGCTCGTCGTCGCCCGGCTGGGTCCACTGATGCATCCAGTCGGTGAGGTTCAGATCCATGTCGAAATCGCTGACATGGTCCTGCGAGAAGTAGCCGACGTTGGCGTTCTCGCTCCAGCGGATCTCGCCGTGGGCGGGCGTGAGTTCGCCCATCAAGAGCTTCATGAGCGTCGACTTGCCGACGCCGTTGCCGCCGATGACGGCGAGTTTCTCGCCGGCTTCGAGCGAGAAGCCGAGGTTCGTGAACAGCGGCGTGTCGTCGTAGCCGAACTTGAGGTTTTCGACCTCGAGCGCGCGCCGGTGCAGCGCCTTCTCGGGCTCGAAGCGGATGTAGGGGTTCTGGCGCGAGCTCGGCTTGAAGTCCTCGATCTTGATCTTGTCGATCATCTTCATGCGGCTCGTCGCCTGGCGCGCCTTCGACTTGTTGGCCGAGAAGCGGCGCACGAATTCCTGCAGCTCCGCGACCTTGTCCTTGGCGCGCGCGTTCGCCGCCGCTTGGCGTGCCTTCGCCTCCGAGGACGCCAGCATGTAGTCGTCGTAATTGCCGGGGTAGACCTTGATCGTGCCGTAGTCGAGGTCGGCCATGTGGGTGCAGACCTGGTTCAGGAAGTGGCGGTCGTGCGAGATGACGATGATGGTCGCGTTGCTCTCGTTCAGCACGTTTTCCAGCCAGCGGATCGTGTTGATGTCGAGGTTGTTGGTCGGTTCATCGAGCAACAGGATGTCCGGGTTGGAAAACAAGGCCTGCGTCAGCAACACGCGCAGCTTGAAGCCGGGGGCGATCTGGCTCATCGTACCGTTGTGCTGTTCGGTCGGGATGCCGACTCCGAGCAGCAGCTGGCCGGCTCGCGCTTCGGCATCGTAGCCGCCCATCTCGCCGAACTTGGCTTCGAGCTCGGCGGCGTGGAGATAGTCCTCCTCGGTCGCCTCCGGATTCATGTAGATCGCGTCCTTCTCCTGCATCACGCGCCACATTTCGGCGTGACCCTGCATCACGACGTCGAGCACGCGCTGATCCTCGTAGCCGAACTGGTCCTGGCGCAGGCAGGCCATGCGCTCCCCCGGGTCGAGCGAAACGTTGCCCGCGGTCGGCTCGAGCTCGCCGGCGAGGATTTTCATGAAAGTCGACTTGCCGCAGCCGTTGGCGCCGATCAGGCCGTAGCGGTTGCCGTCGCCGAACTTGACGTTGACGTTCTCGAAC
>CBJMYK010000058.1:0-8586 GCA_966433795.1 uncultured Thiobacillus sp.
GGCGCAGTTGGCGTCGAGCGTTTCGACCTGCAGGCGCGAAATCGGATCGGCGATGCCCTGCGAGCGGTCGGTCGTCGGCACGTTATGGTCGGGCACCGCGATCGCCGCGTCGACCCGGCGCGGGGTGCGCTGCGCGAGCTTGAGCCCCTCGAACGCCTGCGGGCTCGTGACTTCGTGCACCAGGTGGCGGTCGATGTACAGCAGCGTCGTGCCGTCGGCTTCGACATGGACGACGTGGGCGTCCCACAATTTCTGGAATAAGGTTTGGCCGGACATGCGGAATTGGGCGATACAGCGCGGAAAACAGCGATTATTTCATAGCTTGATCGGTTTGATCATCATCGGGTTCGCGCTGGCACGGGTTTTGTCTGCCCCCATAAGACGTAGACCAGCCAAGCGAGGGCCGCGCTTGCCGCAGCCAGCGTGAAGGTCCAGGCCGGGCCGATCGATTCCCAGGTCAATCCGCTCGCCAGACCGCCGATCGTGCCGCCTACGCCGTAGGACAAGCTCGTATACAGCGCTTGGCCGCGCGCCTGATGACGCCCGCGGAAGTGCTGGTGGATGAGCGCCACCGCCGCCGCGTGGTAGGTCCCGAAGGTGAAGGCGTGCAGGGTTTGCGCGCCCCAGACGAGCCACGCCGAGTCGACCGCCCATGCGATCAGCAGGAAGCGCAGCACGGCGAGCGCGAAGCTCACGAGCAGAAGCCGATTCGGCGCCAGGCTCGCGAAGATGCGCGGAATGATTAAAAAAATGCCGATCTCGCACGCCACGCCGAGCGCCCACAGCCAGCCGACCGTCGATTTGTCGTAGCCGTGATCGACTAGGTAGATCGAATAGAAGGTGTAATAGGGGCCGTGCGTCACCGCCATCAACAGGCAGGCGACGAGCAGGGACGCGACTTCCGGCCGCCTGACGATGTCCCATACCGAGCGATCATCGGTGGCGTGCGGCAGGATCGCGGCTTCGGGTATGACGCGCGCGAACGCCAGGATTCCCACCATCACGGCGAGGACGGCCCAGGGCAGCCAGACGATCGACACATAATCGAGAGCGTAGCCGAGCCCCACCACCATCACGATAAAGCCGACCGAGCCCCAGAGACGAATGCGGCCGTAGGCATCACTGCGCTCGCCCAGGTGGGAAAGCGTCATCGCCTCGACCAGCGGCAGCGAAGCGCTCCAGAAAAAGCTCAGCGCCGCCATCACCGCGAAAATCCACCAGAAACCGTCGTCGACGAAGACGCCGGTGAACACGACGACGCTGCCGAACGCGGCGATCTGCACGATCGGCGCACGTCGGCCGACCCGATCGGCGACGTGGCCCCAGATGTTCGGCGCAAAAATCCGCATCACCTGCAACAGCGACATCAGTACCCCGATCTGGACCGCGTCGAACGCCAGCGATTTCAGGTAGAGGCCCCAGAACGGGGACATCGCGCCGACGAAGGCGAAGTAAAAAAAATAGAAACCGGACAGACGCCAGTACGGGAGATTGGACATGAACTCAGGCCGCGGGCACGGCAACGACGAGGGCGCAATATGGGGCCCGGAAGGTCTCGGTGGAATCTCGGTGCGCACCGGTCGGGGCGGCTGCACCCGCATCGGCTCAACCGCGATTTCCGCGCGTGGGCGCCGTCGCGCCGCTTCGCCCGCTACTTCATCGCGGAATGCAGTTTGATCGTCTCGGCCGCGACGGCGAACACGCCTTTGCCCCGGTGATGCAGCGTCTGCGGTTTTTTGATCGACGCGTCGACCCACGCGCGAACGACCTCGAGAACAAAAAAATTGTAGCGGTTCACGAAGCGCGTATCGGCTATCCGACATGCAAGACTCGCACAGCACTCGGCGATCATCGGCGCCTTGACTCCGGCTGCGTCCGCGGCCGTGAGTCCGAATCGTGCGAATTTATCGACGTCGCGGCCCGAACAATTGCCGATGCCCACGACCTGTTCGGCCAATTCGACGGTGGGGATATTGATCGTGCATTCCTTGGTCGCCCGGAGGGCGTCGAACGACGCGTTGCGCGCGCTCATCACGAAACCGATCAGGGGGGGTTCGAACTCCATCATCGTGTCCCACGACAGCGTCATGACGTTGGCGCGTCCCGTGCGCGCAGTGACGACCAGCACGACCGGGCCGGGCTCGAGCAGGCCGTAGACCTTGGACAGCGGATAAGAGCGTTTCGCCATGGCAGCCTCACTGTGTACGGAGCGGCAGCTTAGCCTTTCTGCCGCGCTGGTCTTGCCATTCGTCGATTAGCCGGCCGAAGTGCAATGTGCTCAGCCGCTGGCGCGCACCGAGAAAGCTCGGCCCACGCTCGCCCTGGGGAAAATCGGGCCTTGTGCGCACCCTACCGATCACCTATTTTGAAACAAGCAGTAAAGCCTGTAAGGAGACCACCATGCTTCATGTTTCGACGGATATCAACCAGTTGCTCCGTGAATCGACGGCCGACCCCGAATTCCCGCATGCCCCGCTCGGGTGGAGCCGCGACGAAGCGATGGAGAATGCGCGCAAGGAAGGTCTGACAATGACCCCGGAACATTGGGAAGCCGTGCGCGCCTTGCAGAGCTATTACGCGCAGCACGCGGATGACACCGTCATCACCTTGCGCGACCTGCATGACGCACTGAACGAAAACTTCCATCACAGAGGCGGCCTGCGCTATCTGTACGAGCTTTTTCCCAGCGGGCCCGTCGCACAGGCGTGCCGGATCGCCGGCCTGAAACCCCCCTTCACCGCCGTCGACCGCGGCTTCGGCAGCGTAGCCTAGCCAAACGGCGCGAGACGGAGGCCGCAGCCAGCGCCGCTGCCGCGGTCGACGGCCGGCGACATCACGACCCCGGGGAGAATCCGCGTTCCCACCTGCGTTCACCAGACGGCTCGTTTGCGCCCGCCGTCCGGCACGCGGCCCTGTCTGGCCGCTAGGCGCGCCGGGCTTGCTCAAAGCAGCGAATCGCCACATACTGGCCATGGTTTCGGTCGGACCCTTCCGCCCGCCAGCCCTTTTGCAGCCGGTACTAAAACCAGAAAAACGCTGTGGCTTCCGCGACCTCTGCCTCCCTGATCGACCTGCACACGCTGCGGCTTGGCGATGCGCGGGCGCTGCTTGAGCATGCCGGGGGGCGTGGCGCGCAGGAAGCAGACGAGGCACCCGCGGTCTACCTGCAGCGCATCATCGACGAATTGTGCGGACTGTCGCTAAAGGATCCCTTGACCGGCCTTGGCAACCGCAGGCACTTCCGCGCCGCACTTGAGCGCGCGATCGAGGTCGTCGCCCGCTCGGGCGACTCCGTACTGCTTCTGCTACTCGACATCGACCACTTCAAGCAGATCAACGACGCCCATGGCCATCTGATCGGCGATCAGGTGTTGCAGGCGGTCGCCCGGGCGCTTGCCGACTGCATACGCCCGATGGACACTGTGGCGCGCTACGGCGGCGAGGAATTCGCAATGATCCTGCCCAACTGCCGGCCAGCCTGCGGCCACGCCGTGGCCGAACGCATCCGCCACAGCATCGAAGCCCTCACGGTCGCGATTTCGCCGCAAACCGAGTTACGCGTCACGGTCAGCATCGGCGGTGCGTACGCGCCGCAATGGGTGCGCTCTACCGCCGACCTCTGGGTCGAACGCGCCGACCAGCAGCTTTATCGCGCCAAGGCCGACGGCCGCAATCTCGTCTTTCTCGACCAACCGCGCGAAAGCGCGGTCAGCGCCGAAGAAAAAGGTCTGCTCTTCAGCCAGTTAATCGCCGCGGAGCTCGCGGCAGTCGAGAATTCGGCGGGCAGCCCGGTTTAGCAGCCTGCGACGCCATCCACCCAGTCCACGCATGAACGACGTTCTCTCCCCCGTCAGCGCCGCACCGGCACCCACGCCGCTCCCGCTCAAGCCGCTTGGCAAAGTCATCGCCATCACCAGCGGCAAAGGCGGCGTCGGCAAGACCTTCGTCGCAGCCAATCTGGCGGCAGCGCTCGCCAAGCGCGGGAACAAGGTGCTGGTGCTGGACGCCGACCTCGGGCTCGCCAACCTCGACGTCGTCCTCAATCTCTATCCGAAGATCACGCTGCACGACGTGTTCACCGGCAAAGCGACGCTGCAGGAGGCCATCCTGCCGGCACCGGGCGGCTTTTCGGTCCTGCTGGCGGGGTCCGGCATGGTGGAGTATTCGCGGCTGACCCCGGAAATGCGCCAGGAATTCCTGCGCATCGTGAACAGTCTCGTCCCACACTACGACGTCGTGCTGCTCGACACGGGGGCAGGAATTTCGGACGTCGTGCTGTTCGCCGTTTCACTGGCTTCCGAAGTGCTGATGGTCGCGACGCCGGAGCCTACCTCGCTTACCGACGCCTACGCGACGATCAAGGTTCTCGTCAGCCAGCAACAGCGGCAGGTGGTGCGACTGGTGGTCAACCAGACGACGCGCCCCGGCGCCGGCCTTTCCATCACCAAGCAATTGCAGCATGTGCTCGACCGCTTCGTCAGCAGCGGAGCGGAGCCTTCGATCCGCCTTATACACCTCGGCGACATTCCGAGTGATCCCGAAGTGCGCGAAGCCATTATGCGGCGCCAACTTCTCATGCAGGCTGCCCCGGCCAGCCAGGCGGGTCAGGCGGTCGCCGGCCTCGCGGGCAAGCTCGAACAGGCCATCACAACGAAAAAGGCCTGACGCGCCGCAGCTTCAGGCGCCGCCGTCGGCCGTGACCAGGGCGACCACCCGGTGAAGTTCCATGTGTAGCAAGTCGGCGATCTGCTGGTAATCGTCTGGCAGTGCGGCGTCGTGCCAGCCGTCGGCCGAGTGGCGCGCGAGATTGACCGCCAGCATCACGGTGCGCATCCGGCTCGTACGCGCCTGTGCGGGATCCATCAACTCGATCAGCAATTTCGGCAGACGCCACTGTATGGCCAATTCACGCTGCAAGGCGAGAAGCGGGAAGCCGAGCACCCGCCGCTGCGCCTCGCTGCTGCGCAACGTCGGGTCGCCGCGCTTCAACTGGCTGACGTCGAGCATCCCCTGCGGATTGAAACACCACATGAGCATTTCCGAGGCGTGTGCGAGGAGCGCCGAGATCTGCACCTCTTCCGGATGCAGGTCGTGCAGGCGCAGCGCCCAATCGAAGGCGTAGGCCGCCGCGCGGCGCGCCCGTGCCGCCGTGTGCAGGAGCCGCGCCGACGCGCCCTCGTGCGCGCCGACGAGTACTTCGGCTAAAGGCGCTGCGGGCAGGTCGCGCAGGAAAGCGTCCAGGCCGAGCATGAGGAGCGCCTGTTTGACGTCGATCAGCTCGTGTTGCTGCGCGCGATGCTTGTGCGTCTGGAGGTAGCGCAACAGCTTGACCGTCATCAACGGGTCGTCGGTCACGACGTTGGCGACGTTCCGCGCGGTGAGCAGGGCGTCATCGCCCCGCAGGCGCTCGAGTTCCGCCGCCGTGCGAGTCAGCACGGGGAGGTCGGCCTGTTCCAGGAAGGCGAGCCAACCGTCCAGACTTTTGGTGTGCTGTGACATCCGTTCTCCGCGTGGGGTCGGCGACATGCGCGAGGTAGCAGAATAGACGTCCGCGACAGGCGTTCGACACCCCTAACTGATATATCGGCGCGAACACGCATCCCTTAAGCGCGCGAAAGCAGGATTGCGGGCGGCTAGGGCCAGCCGCCCGACGCGTCGAAGCGCCGCAGCCCGCTTTCGTTTCGCGACGATCTGCGCTTCAAACCCGACCGCCCTTGCCGCAGCATACGCCGCCGCACGCCGAACGCAGCCCCCTTCCCCCCGCGCGCCGCATGCCGGCGACGAATGGTGTATCGTGTCCCGAACCACCGCGAAAGGAGCGAGCCTTGAAGCCGAACTACCAGTACGAAAAGCGACAAAGAGAACTCGAGAAGAAGAAAAAGAAGGCCGAAAAGGAGCAGCGCAAAGGGACATCCAACCCGGCGCCCCCCGCGACCGAGGCCGGAACGCCGCCGCAGGACAAATCGGCCGTCGAAGGCTGACGCCGCACGGCCGCTCCGGACAGCGGCCCCTGTCCACCCGCGGCGAGGGGCCCTCTGCCCCGCGCCGTCCGAACCGCCAGCCATGCCCCCCCACACTGCGGTCCCCCCCTCAGCGCCGCGAACCACAGCCAAAGCCGCCTTTGTGCAGTGACCTCGCACCCGAGCGCCAAGGGACGCTGCATCGTCGGCACCCTCGCGAGGAAGCCGGTTCCGGGCGCGCCCTCGAAACCGCGGCGGAACGATCGCTTCGACAGCAGGGTCCGAAAGGCAGCACCAACGCCCCGACCGACCGGAAAAGCGAGAATCCCCTCATCACCGGGGCAAAGGAGACAACGAGAAAGTGGAAACGCCGCCCGAGCCATCGCTCGACGACCACTACGCGCCGATGGACTTGCGCGACCGCATCGCGCTCGGATTCGCGAAGCTCGTGAAGACCGCGGCCGATGCGTTTTTCGCGCGGCGTTACGGTCATCGGGCGATCGTGCTCGAGACCGTCGCCGCCGTCCCTGGCATGGTGGGGGCGACGCTGCAGCATCTTCGCGCCCTGCGCCGGATGAAGAGCGACCACGGCTGGATCCGCACGCTTCTTGACGAAGCCGAGAACGAACGCATGCACCTGATGACTTTCATCCATATTGCGCAGCCGACGCGTTTGGAGCGTCTCCTCGTGGTGCTCGCCCAGGTTTTCTTTTACAGCCTGTACTTCCTGATCTACCTGGCTTCGCCCAAGACCGCCCACCGGATCACGGCCTACCTCGAAGAGGAAGCCGTCCACAGCTACAGCGAATATCTCGCGCACGTCGACGCGGGCGTGTGCGCGAACGTGGCGGCGCCCGGCATCGCGATCGACTACTGGAAGCTTGCCGCCGATGCCAGGCTGCGCGACGTGATCATCGCGGTCCGCCGCGACGAAATGCGGCATCGCGACGTCAACCACGCCTTCGCTGACGCGCTCGCCGCCTCACCTTCGGGACCGGTCTGAGAAAACACGGTCCTGTCGGCGGTCGAGACGCTCAAACGTGCAGCGCGCTTGGCGGATTCGCCCGCGTCGCCGCGCCGAAGACGGCGTGTATCGCCATGTGAGCGGCGTCCTGCGGCGCGCGGCAAAGCGGGCGATCGGGCGCACCGAGGAAGCGTCTCAGGGTGTCGCTTGGAACCAGGGCATGCGGCGGTTGCTCCGGCCGCCGGATTCACGCTCAGAGACCGCGATGATGCCGACGTCGACGTCCGACGGAAACAAGGCAAGGCCGCGCTGCAGCGCCTCGTCGAGCGCGACACCTGCCTCAATCCAGCGATACACCGTGTTGGCAAGCAGCGTGCGAACGATCTGCTCGCCGAAGCCGCTCACTGCGACGGCGGCGCGAGGCCCCGCAAAAAAACCGCTGCCGATGATCGGCGTGTCGCCGACGCGGCCGCGTAAGGCCGGCACCGAGCCTCCGGTCGAGGTGGCGACGGCGAGTCGGCCCTCGGCGTCGCGCGCCACCGCGCCGACTGTCCCGCCGCAGCCCCATCTCCTCAGCGCCTCCTCCCAAGGCAAGTCGTAGTTCCAGAATCGGCGCAAGGGAAGATCGGCCGCCTGCGGCGCATCGCACCAGAAATTAGCCAGCTCCGACACCGCCTCGGCATAGCGTTCGCGCGCCCGTGCACTGGGTTTATGGGTGCCGGCCAGGCTGCAGCGTGCGGCGAGTTCACGCGCCCCGTCCCCGACGAGCAGCCAGTGCGCCGTATCCGCGACCGCGCGCGCGGCGAGCACCGGGTGGCGCACGTCCTGCAGTCCAGCGACCGCTCCGAGGCGGCCCGTCGAGTCCATGACCGCGGCATCCATTTCGACGATGTCGCCGTCGAGCTTGAGCGAGGCGCCGAGCCCCGCGTTAAATCGTCCATCGGCCTCGAGGGCGATCACCGACGCGATCGCCGCACTCAGCGCGTCGAGCCCGTTCTTCAGAACCGTCGCGCCGGTCTCCGCCGCGTGGACGCAGCCGTCCAGCCATTCCATCGGCGCGGCTGCGCCGCCGTGCACGACGACCAGCGCCTTCGCGGCGTCAGGCTCGGCCTGGGGATCCGCATCCGGTTCACGGAGCGGGCTCGCTGCGACGGCCGCCGTGTCGCCGCCGTCTCCGAGCGCGGCGGCAACGGGACGTCGGACGGCGCGATCCGGCAGCAGGTGGGGGAGAAGAACTGGGGCAGGCACGGCGAGGGCGTCTCGACAGCGAAAGGGAATCCGGTCGCCAGTATTTCCCGCGGCCCGCCGGGAGCGAAATAGGACGAGCGCGCCAGCGACTGTGGGATTTCTCTTGCAGCGCGCCGCCGCGGCGACGAACCACGGAAGACGGGCCTGATCAGCGGTCCGCTAAGTTCGGCGGGTCGCAGACGCAGCGGGGCGATCGCGCCGCTGCCCCTGTTGCAGCAGATGGCCTGCCGCGAGTCCGACCGCGAACGCGCCGTATACGAGCGCGAGTGACTTTCTGGACAGATGCCGCTCGAAGCCCGGCGTGAGCCGCTTGGGCACGACGTGGTAATCGACGACGTACGCGGTGGCAGCGGTCGCCGCGCCCAGCGCGGTCACGCCGCGCGGCGTGCAGGACGCCGCCTTCACTTCGAACCA
>CBJMYK010000059.1:0-8507 GCA_966433795.1 uncultured Thiobacillus sp.
ACATGTTGCCGAACAGACGCAGGGCGAGCGAAATCGGTTTGGCGATCAGACCCACTCCCTCGAGCAGCAGATTGACCGGGAACAGGAACTTGGGGAAAGGCTGGAAGGCGAGTTCGGAGAAGAAGCCGCCGGCGCCCTTCATCTTGACGCTGTAGTAAAGCACCAGGAAGAAGATCGACAGCGACATGCCGAAGGTCACATTCGGATCGGTCGACGGCACCACTTTCAGATACGGGATTCCGGCCATGGTCGCCGCGAACGGCAGCCAGTCGACGGGCAGCAGATCCATGAGGTTCATCAGGAACACCCACATGAATACCGTCAATGCCAAGGGCGCGACCAGCGCGTTCTGGTGCGAGAACGAGCCACGCACCGAAGTGTCGATGAACTCGACGACCCACTCGACGAAATTCTGCAGACCGCTCGGCACGCCGATCGTCGCTTTCTTGGCTGCGAGGCGGAAAAGGAACAGAAACAGAACGCCCAGACCGATCGAGAACAACATGCTGTCGACGTTGATCGCCCAGAAGCCCATGGCCTTGGCTTCTTCGGCGCCGTGGGCGAAACCCCAGGTGCCGTCGGCGTGTTGCCCGTAGGTCAGATTCTGCAGGTGATGCTTGATGTACTCGCCAGAGGAATGGTATTCCGAAGCCATAGTGATCAAATTCTATAAGTGGGTTTTGGATGGACGCGCTCGCCCCCATTCAAAACCAACCTCTGCAAAACTGCCGCCCGCTATCGACGCGCGCCGTATGCCGCTGCCGCCAGCCAGCCGAACTGCGCGAGCACGAAACCCGAAAGCAGGGGCAAGGGCGCCAACTTCAGCACACCGAGAGCGACGGCAAGAAGCCCGACCAGCAAGATCAAGCGTTCGAGCGAAGCGCGAATGAACAGCTTGAGCAAACGGTGCTGATCCCACTCGGGATGCCCTGCGGACTGGCGCTCGCGCCACAGCAGGACCGAACTCAGCGCGGCGGCCACGAGCGCCCCATAGAGCACTGCGAGCCCTGCCCCGACACTGACGAGGGCCGCACTCGACAGCCCCCCGACCGCGGCGACCGCGACCTGTGCCAGCGCCGCCCGCCGCAGGAACAGCAAACCATGACCGCGGGTGCCGGTGAACATTAGCCGGCAATGATAATCGAATTAGCGCGGTCTATGCAATCATCAAGCAGCTTGATGATGAATTTCACTATGTAGTGATGTTGCAGGGCGACAGGCGCGGACGGCTTCGCGGGCCGCCGCTTTACAACTCGATGCCGAGCCGCTGCAGCAAGCCTTGCAAGGCCTCGCTGCTGCCGAACTGCAGCGTCAGCTTGCCGCGGCCCTTGGGGCCCGCCTGCACGCGCGCGGTCATGCCGAGCGCATCGGAGAGCGCTTCTTCGAGGCGCAAGGTGTCGCGCGACGCCTTCGGCTTGGCTGTCGCCACGACACTTGCGTCCTTCAGCCGCGCGACCCGTCGTTCCACCTCGCGCACCGAGAGGCCGCGGGTTTCGATCTCGTGGGCCAGTTCGCGTTGCGCGCCGGCATGCAGCGGGAGCAGCGCGCGGGCGTGCCCCATTTCGATCAGGCCGGCGACGAGCATGTCCTGCACCGGCCGCGACAGATTCAGGAGACGCAGCAGGTTGGAGACGGCCGCGCGCGATTTGCCGACGGCCTGAGCCACGGCATCGTGCGTCATGCCGAATTCCTGGATCAGGCGTTGCAGGCCGTGGGCCTCGTCGATCGCATTGAGATCCTCGCGCTGGATGTTCTCGATCAGCGCCATCGCGGCGACCGCGTTGTCGGGAACCTCCTTCAGCAGCACCGGCACCTCGCTCAGACCGGCGAGTTGTGCTGCGCGCCAGCGCCGTTCGCCGGCGATGATTTCATAGCCTCCCGCGACCTCGCGCACCAGGATCGGCTGCATCAGTCCCTGTGCGCGGATCGAATCGGCCAGTTCCTGCAGCGACTCGCTGTCCATCTGGCTACGCGGCTGGTACTTGCCGGGCGCCAGGTGCGACACCGCCATCATGCGTAAATCCCCTTGCGGCGGCGCGGCGTTGTCCTCACCTCCGAGAAGCGCGTCGAGCCCACGCCCGAGTCCCTTGAGTTTTGCCATCAGGCGGGCTCCCCTGCGGTGATGCCGGCACGTTTGAGCGTTTCCTCGGCGAGGTCCAGATACGCTTTCGCGCCCTTGCACTGGCGGTCGTACGCGAGAACCGGGAGTCCGTGGCTCGGCGCTTCGGCGAGCCGGACGTTACGCGGGATCACGGTGTCGTACACCTTGTCGCCGAAATGCTGTTTGATCTGGTCCGACACCTGCTGCGCCAGCGTACTGCGGGGGTCGAACATCACGCGCAAGAGGCCCTCGATCCGGATGTCGGGATTGAGCCGCTGCTTGACCTTTTTGATCGTCGCCACCAGATCGGTCAAGCCCTCGAGCGCGTAATACTCGCACTGCATCGGAATCAGCACCGCCTCGGCCGCCGCGAACGCATTGACGGTCAGGAGGTTGAGCGTGGGCGGGCAATCCATGAGGACGAAATCGTATTCGTCGGCGACCGCGGCGAGCGCGACTTTGAGCCGCAGGTCCCGCTGTTCGAGATTTACGAGATCGATCTCGGCGCCGGCGAGTTCACGATTCGCCGGAATCACGTCGAAGTTGCCCGGCGCCGAACGCATGCGCGCGTCGCTCAGGCTGACCTGGTTGAGCAGGATCTGATAGACGGTCGGCAGCGCCGTGCGCTTTTCGATGCCGCAGCCCATCGTCGCATTACCCTGCGGATCGAGGTCGGCGAGCAGCACGCGCTGGCCGAGTTCGGCCAGACTCGCGGCGAGATTCACCGCTGTCGTCGTCTTGCCGACGCCGCCCTTCTGGTTGGCAATTGCAAAGATTCGGCTCATTCGACAGGCTCCAGAACAATCAGGTGGCGATGCGCCTCGAGGCCCGGGACATCGAGCTCGTAGTCAGCGCTTACTTTCACGTCAGGCGGCAACACGACGAGCTCCTCGTGCGGGTAAAGGCCCTTCATGGCAAGCCAGCGGCCGCCCGGTTCGAGCAGGTGGCGGGTCAAGGTGACGAACTCCCTGAGGTCGGAAAACGCGCGCGAGGTGACGGCGTCGAAGGCCTTCGTAGGGTGATAATCCTCGACCCGCCCGGTGACCACGTGCAGGTTCGCGAGCCCGAGCTCGGCCTTTGCCTGCAGCAAAAACGCGGTTTTCTTGGCGACGCTGTCGATCAGCGTGACCTGTATCTCGGGACGGCCGATCGCCAGCGGGATGCCGGGCAGGCCCCCGCCGCTACCGACGTCGAGCACTGTTCCGCCTTTAAAGTAGGGCACCGCCGCGAGCGAATCGAGCAGATGATGGCTCACCATACGCTCGGCCTCGCGCACCGCGGTCAGGTTGTAGACGCGGTTCCATTTCTCGAGCAAGGCCTGGTAGGCGAGGAGCTTGTTTGCGGCGTCGGCGGGCAAGCTGAGTCCGAGCGCGGTTATTCCCGCCGCCAATTGCTGTTCGATCGTCATGCGCTTTTCTTTTGCTCATCCGCCTTGAAGCCGCGCTGGGTTTTATCGGGCGCAAAACCGCGCTTGGCGTAGACCAGGAGCACCGAAATCGCCGCCGGCGTGACCCCTTGCAGCCGCGAAGCCTGTCCCAGTGTTTCCGGGCGCGCCTTCTGCAGGCGCTGACGCACCTCCATCGACAGGCCGGTGAGTTGACCGTAGTCGAGGTCGGCGGGCAAGCGCAGGTTTTCCTGCTCACGAGACTTGTCGACCTCCTCGTTCTGGCGATCGATATAGCCCTGATACTTGGCCGCGATCTCGACCTGCTCGGCAACGCGGACGTCGGCCACGCCCGGCGCGCCGCCGGGAAGCGCGCGCACCTGCGCATAGCCGAGTGTGGGCCGGCGCAGGAGATCGAACAGGCTGTATTCGCGCTCGATCGGCTGGCCGATGAGCCGCGTCGCGGCGTCGGCCGGCAGAATCGACGGGTTGACCCAGGTCGCCTTCAGGCGCTCGGTCTCGCGCGCGACCGCATCGCGCTTGCGGTTGAACGCCTCCCAGCGCGCGTCGTCGACCACGCCAAGGCCGCGTCCGGTTTCCGTCAGGCGCATGTCGGCGTTGTCTTCGCGCAGCTGCAAGCGGTACTCGGCGCGGCTGGTGAACATGCGGTAGGGCTCCGAGACCCCGCGCGTGATCAGGTCGTCGACCAGAACGCCGAGATAGGCCTCGTGCCGCCCCGGGGTCCACGCGTCGCGCCCGCGCGCCTGGAGTCCGGCGTTGATGCCGGCGAGGAGGCCCTGCGCCGCGGCCTCTTCGTAGCCCGTCGTGCCGTTGATTTGCCCCGCAAAGAAAAGCCCCGCGATCGACTTGGTCTCGAGCGTGGCCTTGAGGGCGCGCGGGTCATAGTAGTCGTATTCGATGGCGTAGCCGGGGCGCAGGATGTGCGCGCGTTCGAGCCCGGGAATCGAGCGCACGATCGCCAGCTGGACGTCGAATGGCAAGGAGGTCGAGATGCCGTTCGGGTAGATCTCGTCGGTCGTCAGGCCCTCGGGCTCGAGGAAGATCTGGTGGCTCGCCTTGTCGGCGAAACGCATGATCTTGTCCTCGATCGACGGGCAGTAGCGCGGCCCCACCCCTTCGATCACGCCGGTGTACATCGGCGAACGGTCCAGGCCCCCGCGGATGATCGCGTGCGTCTCCGCGGTCGTGTGGGTGATCCAGCACGGCCGTTGCTCGGGGTGCATCGCGTCGTCGCCCATGAAGGAAAACACCGGGGCCGGCGCGTCGCCGGGCTGGATCTGGGTGCGGGCGAAATCGATGCTGCGTCCGGCGATGCGCGGCGGGGTGCCGGTCTTCAGCCGCCCCGCCGGCAGATCGAGTTCGCGCAGCCGCGCGGCCAGCGACACCGCGGGCGGGTCGCCCATGCGCCCGGCCTGGAAGTTTTCCAGGCCGACGTGCACCAGGCCGGCAAGGAACGTACCGGCCGTCAATACCACGGCGCGTCCGCCGAATACGATGCCCAGCTGGGTTTTGACGCCTACCACGCGATCGCCGTCGAGCACCAGGTCGTCGACCGCCTGCTGGAACAGCGTGAGCCGGGGCTGGGTTTCGAGGCGCCGGCGTATCGCCGCCTTGTACAGCAAGCGGTCGGCCTGCGCGCGCGTGGCGCGGACCGCAGGTCCTTTCGATGAATTGAGGATGCGAAACTGGATTCCGGCCTCGTCGGTCGCGAGTGCCATCGCGCCGCCCAGCGCATCGACCTCTTTGACGAGATGACCCTTGCCGATGCCGCCGATCGACGGATTGCACGACATCGCGCCAAGGGTCTCGATGTTGTGCGTCAGAAGCAGGGTCTTCGCGCCCATCCGGGCCGCGGCGAGCGCGGCCTCGGTGCCGGCGTGGCCGCCACCGACGACGATGACATCGAAAGATTCGGGGAATTTCATGGCCGCCATTCTACCCGTCGGCGCGTCCCGTTTCACGTGAAACGCGATGCCCGCGTTGGCGGCCTGCGTCTACGCGCCGCCCGTCTTCGCTTCCAGCTCCTCCCAGCGCGCGAGCGCCGCCAGCAACTCGGCCTCGATCTCGGCGCTGCGGCCCTGCAGGGCGAGGGCTTGCTCGGGATCCGACTGATAGAGCGCCGGGGACGCGAGGGAGGCCCCGACCTGCGTCTGTTCGGCCTCGAGCGCCTCGATCCGCGCCGGCAGCGCCTCGAGCTCGCGTGCCTCTTTGTAACTCAGCTTCCCCTTGGGGCCAGGCCGACCCGCGCCCGGTAGACGCGGCTTGGCGGTCGCCGGCTTCCCCGCGGGCGCCGCCTCCGCTCGGCGCGCCTGCCACGCCTGCCAATCGACGTAGCCGCCGACGATTTCGAGCAGGTGGCCGCCGCCTTCGAAGACGATCGACTGGGTGACGACGTTGTCGAGGAAAGCGCGATCGTGGGACACGACGATCACCGTTCCGGCATAGTCCTGCAACAACTGCTCGAGCATCTCCAGGGTGTCGATGTCGAGGTCGTTGGTCGGCTCGTCGAGCACGAGCAAGTTGGCCGGGCGCGCGAAGAGACGCGCCAGCAGCAGGCGGTTGCGCTCCCCGCCCGACAACGCGCCGACCTTCGCACGGGCGCGCTCCGCGGGAAACAAAAAATCCTCGAGGTAGCTGATCACGTGCTTTCTCTGTCCGGCGATCTCGACGTAGTCGGAGCCGGGCGCGATCGTGTCGACGAGCGTGGCGTCGTCGTCGAGCTGGTTGCGAAACTGGTCGAAATACGCGACCTCGAGCTTGCTGCCGCGCTTGATTGACCCCGATTGCGGCTCCAGTTCGCCGAGAATCAGTCGGATCAGCGTGGTCTTTCCGGCGCCATTGGGCCCCAGCAGCCCGAGCTTGTCGCCGCGCAGGATCGTCGCGGAAAAGTCGTCGATCAGGACACGCTCGCCGTAGCCATAGCAGACATGGTCGAGTTCGGCGACGATCTTGCCGGAGCGCTCGCCGGCGTCGAGCTGGAACCCGACCTGTCCCGCATGCCCGATGCGCGCCTCGCGCGTCCGTCGCAGTGCCTCGAGCCGCCTGACCCGGCCCTCGTTGCGAGTGCGCCGGGCCTCGACTCCTTTGCGGATCCACGCCTCCTCCTGCTTCCAGAATTTGTCGAACTTGCGGTTGTGCACGGCCTCGACCTCGAGCTGCTCGGCCTTCTTGAGTTGGTAGGCGCTGAAATTGCCCTGGTATTCGCGCAATTGGCCGCGGTCGAGCTCGACGATGCGGTTGGCGACGTTGTCGAGAAAGCGTCGGTCGTGCGTAACGAAGACCAGTGCGCCGCGGTAGTCCTTGAGCAGGCCCTCGAGCCACTCGATGGCCGAGAAATCCAGATGGTTTGTCGGCTCGTCGAGCAGCAGCACATCGGGCTCGGCGACCAGTGCGCGGGCCAGCGCGACGCGCTTCTTGAGGCCGCCCGAGAGCGTCTCGATCGCGCGGTCGGCGTCGAGCTGCAGACGTTGCAGGGTTTCTTCGACGCGGCTATTGAGCCGCCACGCGTCGGCGGCCTCGAGCTCCTGTGAGACGCGCGCGAACTCAGCGTAAACCGTCTCGTCGCCCTCCGCCAGCGCGTGAGCAAGCGCGTGATACGCGGCGAGAAGCGTCTGCGCCGCGCCGACACCCTCCGCGACCGCTTCGAAGACGCTGTGGCCGGGCTGGAAGCGCGGCTCTTGCGGGACGTAAGCGAGCCTGAGGCCGGGTCCGCGCCATACCTCGCCCGCGTCCGGCTGCGATTCACCGGCGACGATCTTCAGCAGACTCGACTTGCCGGTGCCGTTGCGGCCGATCAAGCCGATGCGCTCTCCCGCTTCGATCACGAGCGAAGCGCCGTCGAGCAAGGGCCAGTGGCCATAGGCCAGTTCGAGTCGATCAAAGGTGAGAAGCGGCATGGCGGGTGTGGCGCAGGAAAGGGAGAGATTATCCGCGATGTAATGCGCGGTGGACCGCCTGCGCGATGTTTAATGCGTTCGCCGTGTCGCCATGTAGACAGAGGGTCTCGGCCTGGACCCGAACCATCCCGCGATCCACCGCGACGATAGCCGCCCCTGCGGCCAGCGCCCGCGCCTGCGCCGCGGCGGCCTCCGGGTCGGTGATCAGCGCGCCCGGCGTTTCACGTGAAACAAGACGCCCGTCCGACCCATAGCGGCGGTCGACGAACGCCTCGTTCAGCACGGTCAGGCCCGCCGCCCGCGCGGCGTCGACGAGGCGGGAGCCGGACAGCCCGACCAGCGTCAGTCGCGGGTCCACGCGGACGACGCCGCGCACAACTGCTTGCGCGACGGCCACGTCGGCCGCCGCCACGTTGTAGAGCGCACCGTGAGGCTTGACGTGGCTGAGCGCCAAACCGAGACGCGCCGCCTCGGCCGCGAGTGCCTCGATCTGCTGGGCCACCCAGTCCGCGACCTCGCTCGCAGAAGCCGCAAGCCTGCGGCGACCGAAGTGTTCCCGATCAGGGTAGCTGGGGTGGGCGCCGGCGGCCACCCCATGCGCGGCACAGCTCACTAGTGCCGCCCGCATGCTCGCGGCATCGCCGGCATGCCCCCCGCATGCAATCGAGGCGCGCGCAATGTAGGGCATCAGCGCGGGGTCGTCATAGCCCTCCCCGATGTCCGCGTTGAGCTCGATCATCGCAGCGCCTCGATCGTCCACGCGCGGGGCGCCGATGCGCGGGCATCCGCCACGGTGGTGGTCGTGAACGCCACCCAATCGCCCGGCCGTAGCTGCGCCAGCCGCGGTCGATCGGCGGCGATGACGCAGGCGATGACGGGATATCCACCGGTGACCGGCCCGTCCCAGCCGAGGACGATCGGCTGGCCGTCGGGCGGGACCTGTATGCAGCCGGGTAGCACGCCCTGTGAGGGAAGCTCGCGGCGAGCGCCTGTCACCGGCGGGCCCGCAAGACGGATGCCGCGCCGATCCGACGCCGCGCCCACCCGGTAGCGACCGAGAAAGAAGGCGGCAGGGCCATGATCGTCGAACTGGGCGACCTGCGGC
>CBJMYK010000060.1:0-8478 GCA_966433795.1 uncultured Thiobacillus sp.
ATGGCTCTTGAGGGTCTCGCCCATCTCGATAGCCGCACCGCCGTCGCCGTAGATCATGGTCTTGAAGCCGTCGTCGCGGTCCGACGGGTCGGCGAAGATCACGTCGAAGCGCGCGTGGAGGCTGCGGTAGAAGCGGGCCAGATTGAAGGTACGCAGGTGCTCGCCCAGCGTCGGAACGCGCCAGGCGATGCGGGTCAGCGCCGCGCGCGTCGCAGGCTGCGCGAGCGCCACCACCAGGCCGGCGACGAGTGCGACGGCGGCGAACGCCATCAATCCGCTGTGAGCATCGACGGCCTGGCCCCAGCGCAGCAGCATCTGCGACATCCACGGCAGATCGCGCCCGGCGTCGGCGTAGACCGCGGCAAATCTGGGGACGACATAGCCAAGCAGGAATGCGACGACCAGCGTGCCGACGGCGATCAGCAGCATCGGATAGATCGCCGCGGAGACAACCTTTTTCTTCACCGCGTCGATCTGGCTCTGATACGCCACATAACGCGCGAGCGCCGGCGAGAGGTCGCCGGTACTCTCGGCGGCGCGCACCGTCGCGGCGTAAAGCGGCGGAAACGCGGGATCCTGGGCTGCCAGCGCGGCAGAGAAGGGCCGGCCCTCGCGCATGCTGACGAGCAGGCGTTCGATCAACTGCCGCGATTCGGCACGATGTTCCTTCTCGCCGAGGGTCTCCAGCGCTTCGGACAAGGTCAGCCCCGCGTCGAGCAGTGCGATGAGTTCCTGCGTGAACAGCAACAGCGGGAAACGCGTGCGCGGTCGCAGCCAGTTGGCGCGGGCCGCGGCAATCGAGATCACCTGCGCGCCCTCGCGCTGCAGACGGGCCCGGACCTCGGCCTCGTCGAGTGCCTCGAGCGTGAGCGCGCTGACGCCGGCACCCGGGCGCAGGGCTTTCACCCGATAGCGCATCTACCAGTTGCCGATGTCGGCGCCATCGCCGCTGCCGCCTGCCACGCCGTCACGACCGAACGAGTAGAGGTCGAGTTCGCCGTGTTCGCCGGGGGTGCGGTATTGGTAGGGCTTGCCCCAGGGGTCGTTCGGTACGGCCTTCTTGAGATAGGGGCCGTCCCATTTCGCCTCGTCGGCAGGCTTCTCGTTCAAGGCCGCGAGTCCCTGTTCGGTCGTCGGATAGTGGCCGGTGTCGATGCGATACTGGTCGAGCGCCTTTTCGAGCGCGCCGATCTGCGCCTGCGCGGTCTTAACTTCCGATTTGCCGACCTGGGAAAAATAGCGCGGCGCGACGTAGCCCGCGAGTAAACCGAGAATCACCATCACTACGAGCAATTCAAGGAGCGTGAAGCCACGCTGCCGCCCGCGGTGAGGACACAACTTGAATGAAAACACGATCAAAACCTTTTAATCTGAGAGCGCGAGCGGCCCGTATCGTTGGATGTATCCGTCATCGCGCAAGCGCCGTGGCCGGGCGCTGCGGCATTGGAACAGACGTAGATTGCAAATTTATTGAACACTGGCTGACTGCGCGTCGGCCAAGCCCGGACATGTGGGCTGCGTCGCCCCTTTCCTCCGGTCCGACCGGCCAGCGCCCAATCGCGCCGGGCAATACACCCACTGTCGGTGGAGGCGTCCGAACAGCGGGATGCATGGCGAAAGAACGGCAGGGCGAAAAGGGTCATACAGGCATTCTCCTCCGCTGCGTCGAGGCTAGACGACTTGTTCTCCGCACCGCCCCCGCGTTCGTGCGCGGGGTCTCATTGTGGCGACCAAGTTACACGCCGGCTTTTGCGAGGTCAAGACCGAACGGCCATTTCGCGCCGCGGTTCAGCCCGGCCCTATTCTGAAGAAGCGGGGGGATCGCCCATACTTACGAATCGACGGGAGCGGATGGTGGCCTGCGGACATCGTCGAACCCGCATCTCTACGAGGACTGCTCATGGAATTCAAGGACTATTACAAAACCCTCGGGGTCCCCCGCGATGCCACCGCCGAAGACATCAAGAAGGCCTTTCGCAAGCTGGCGCGCAAGTATCACCCGGACATCTCGAAGGAGGCCGGCGCGGAGGCGCGGATGAAGGAGATCAACGAGGCGAACGCGGTGCTTTCCGATCCGGAAAAACGCGCCGCCTACGATCAAATCGGCAAGGGCTACCAGCCCGGACAGGACTTCCGCCCGCCGCCGGACTGGGACGCGGGCTTTGAGTTTTCCGGCGCGGGCTTCGGTGCGCAGGAGGCCTCTGGGTTTTCCGACTTCTTCGCCGAACTGTTCGGCGGCCTCGGCGGCGCGCGCGGCGGCCCGTTTCAGGCGCGTGGCGGCCGCGCGGGCTATCTGGGCCGGGGCGAGGATCACCACGCGAAGGTCATGCTCGATCTCACGGACGCCTTCACAGGGGCGACGCGCCAGGTCACGCTGCGCGCGCCCGAGGTCGACCCGCAGGGCCACGTCGTGCTCAAGACCCGCACCCTCAATGTGAAAATCCCGAAGGGCGTACGTGAAGGCCAGGTCATCCGCCTCGCGGGCCAGGGTGCACCGGGCCCGGGCGGGGCGCCCGCGGGTGACTTGCTGCTCGAGATACGTTTCAGGCCGGATTCACGGTTGCGCGCGGTCGGACGCGATCTTTATCTCAGCCTCCCGGTCGCGCCCTGGGAAGCGGCGCTGGGCGCGGTCGTCGGCGTCGACCTGCCTGGCGGGACGGTCAAGGTCAGAATCCCGGAAGGCGCGCAGAGCGGCAAGCAGTTGCGGGTACGCGGCAAGGGCATCCCTGGGGATCCACCCGGCGACCTCCTGCTTGACCTCCGGGTCGTACTGCCCCCGGCCGATACGCCGCAGGCGCGGGCACTGTATGAATCCATGGCGCGCGAACTCGCCTTCGATCCGCGCGGGAGAACTTGATCATGAGCGAGCATGAAGTCTTCGTCGGCGTCCTGATGGACGATTCGTGGTTGACGGTGGAGCAAGTGGCGGCGGCCTGCGTGGTCGAGCCCGAGTGGCTGCTCGGGCATATCGAAGCGGGTCTGTTTCCGGACGCGGAGAGCGTCGCCGGGGTCTGGCGTTTTTCGGCCCAGACGCTCGTGCGCGCGCGCCGGATGCGGCAGATCGAGCGCGATTTCGACGCGGTGCCGGAGCTGGCCGCGCTCGTCGCCGACATGCTCGAGGAAGTCGACAGCCTGCGCGCGCGGCTGCGTGTCGCGGGTGTCGCTTAGAGGCGCACGCCCGGCGCCGGCGCGGTCACGCCAACCAGCCCTCGACTTTCCGGCGGTCCGGCACGCCGCCCGCGTGCACGACCTTGCCGTCGATCACCACGCCCGGCGTCGACATGACGCCGTGGCCAAGAATCTCGGCCATGTCGTCGACCTTTTCCAGATTGATTGCGACGCCGCGTGCCTGCGCAACCTCCTCGATCAGCTTCAGCGTGGTCTTGCAGTTGGCGCAGCCACTGCCGAGCACCTTGATGTCCTTCATTCCCTTCTCCTTCATTGAGCCGGCTTGACCGCCTCGATCGTGGCCGAGGCGATGTAGGCCTCGACGCCGCGCCCCGGTGCCCAGTTGCGGATGAACTCGCGGCTGGCGTCCTTGGGGGCGATGCGGATGCCGGCGAAACCCGCATCGGCGAGTATCGCGGTGAGTTCTTCGACGCCCGCCGCTCCGGCGACGCAGGCGGTGTAGAGCGCGACCTCGCGCTGCATTTCCGCAGGCAATTCGGCGGTGGTGACGATGTCCGAGATCGCGAGTCGTCCGCCCGGCTTCAGCACGCGGAAGGCGTCGCGGAACACCTGCGCCTTGTCCGGCGAGAGGTTGATGACGCAGTTGGAAATAATGACGTCGACCGTGGCGTCGGCGACCGGCAGGTGCTCGATCTCGCCGAGGCGGAAGTCGACGTTCGCATAGCCGCCCTTGACCGCGTTCGCGCGCGCCTTGGACACCATGTCGGGCGTCATGTCGACGCCGATGACAGTACCCTCCGCGCCGACCTGGCGCGCGGCGAGGAAGGCGTCGAAGCCGGCGCCGCTGCCGAGGTCGAGCACGGTTTCGCCGGGCCTCAATGCCGCGATGGCCTGCGGGTTGCCGCAGCCCAAGCCGAGGTTGGCGCCCTCCGGCACCGCCGCCGTCTCCTCGGCACTGTAGCCGATGCCCCGCGACAGCAGTTCGGCGACGTCCTGGTCGGAAGGCGCGCAGCAGCCCGCGCTCGGCGCGCAGCAGCCGGCGGATTCCGCCCGTGCGACGGCGCCGTAGGCGGCGCGCACCTGTTGGCGGATCTGGTCGTGTTCGTGTGTACTCATGAGGATCTCCTTTCAGCAGCAGGACTTGCCCGAGGGCGTGGGGGTGCAGCAGGCGCCGCCCTCGGCGACGGCGATGGCGGCGAGCTTTGTCGCGGCGCGCGGGAAATGCGCCGCGTAGGCTTCGTCGAAGCTGGCGTCGAGATTTTGCGCGGCCTCGTCGCGGATGTGGCGGGCGATCTCGATCACCGTGTCGATCTGCTCGCGCGACACGCCGTAGCCTTTCAGGCGCTCGACCTGGCACAGGCCTTGTTTGGGATGATTGGCCGCGATGTTCGCCGCCAGCGAGACCAGCGCGACGATCGATGGATGCAGGTCGGTACTCATAGAACCCCCTTCAGAGAATTGAACAGCAGGCCGACGATGACGAAGGCCGTGGCGAGGTAGGCCGCGAACAGCGCCAGGAGCGGCGCCTTCACGACCTTCTTCAGGATGATCATCTCCGGCAGCGACAGCGCGGTCACCGCCATCATGAACGCCAGCACCGTGCCGATCGGCACGCCCTTGTCGAGCAACACCTCGGCGATGGGGATGATGCCGACCGCGTCCGAATACAGCGGCACGCCGACCAGCACCGCGCCGACGACCGACAGCACACCGCCGTCGCCGGCGATCCTCGCGACGAAGTCGGCCGGCACGTAGCCGTGGATGAAGGCGCCGACGCCGACGCCGACGAGGATGAATTTCCAGATGCGGCCGACGATTTCCTTCACCTGCGAGACCGCGTAGTCGTGGCGCGCGCGCAGGGATTTATCCTCCTCGATCTGCGTCGCCTCGCCCATGCGGATCTTCCAGACATAGTCCTCGACCCAGCGCTCGGGCTTGAAGCGCTCGAGCACGAAGCCGCCGATCAGCGCGACCGTGAGGCCGGTGACGACGTAGAGCACGGTGAACTTCCAGCCGATGACGGAGGCCAGCACCACGATCGCCACCTCGTTGATCATCGGGCTCGCGATCAGGAAGGACAGCGTCACGCCGAGCGGGATGCCGGCCTCGACGAAGCCGATGAAAAGCGGGATCGACGAGCACGAGCAGAACGGCGTCACCGCACCCAGCCCCACCGCCATGAAGCGGCTCTGCAGGTTGCCGCGGTTGCGGATGAATTCGCGCACCTTCTCCGGCTTCAGGAGCGCGCGCAGCAGGCCCATGATGTAGATCACGAGCGTGAGCAGCACCAGTATCTTCGCCACGTCCATGACGAAGAAATGCAGCGCTTCGCCCAGCGGGGTGCCCGCTGCGAGGCCGGCGAGATCGAAGACCAGGAGGGTGGCGAGGGCGTCGAACATTGCTTACCTTACAGCCGCGCCCGCCTCGTACCAGCCCTTGCTGCGGTTGACGAGCTTCACCACCAGCAGCATCACCGGCACCTCGATCAGCACGCCGACCACGGTCGCGAGTGCGGCGCCCGACTCGAAGCCGAACAGCGCGATCGCCGCCGCCACCGCCAGCTCGAAGAAGTTGGACGCGCCGATCAGCGCCGACGGGCAGGCGACGCTGTGCTTCTCACCCACTTTTCTGTTCAGCCAGTACGCGAGCGACGAATTGAAGAACACCTGGATCAGGATCGGCACGGCCAAGAGCGCGATGACGAGCGGCTGCGCGAGGATCTGCTCGCCCTGGAAGGCGAACAGCAGCACCAGCGTCGCGAGCAGCGCGACGATCGAAGCGTGGCCGAGCCGCGCCATCACCCCGTCGAACACCGCCTGCCCGCGCTTGAGCAGCAGCTTGCGCCAGAGCTGCGCGAGGATCACCGGGATGACGATGTACAGCACGACCGAGGTGAACAGCGTGTCCCACGGCACCACGATCGCCGACAGCCCGAGCAGCAGGCCGACGATCGGTGCGAAGGCGACGATCATGATGGCGTCGTTGAGCGCCACCTGCGACAGCGTGAAGTATGGGTCGCCGCCGGTGAGCCGGCTCCACACGAACACCATCGCGGTGCACGGCGCAGCCGCCAAGAGGATCAGCCCGGCGACGTAGCTGTCGAGCTGATCTGCCGGCAGGTACGGGGCGAACAGATGGCGGATGAAGAGCCACGCCAGGAGTGCCATCGAAAACGGCTTGACCGCCCAGTTGACGAAGAGCGTGACGCCGATGCCGCGCCAGTGCGAGGTCACCTGGTGCAGCGCGCCGAAGTCGATTTTCATCAGCATCGGAATGATCATGATCCAGATCAACAGGCCCACCGGCAGATTGACCTGCGCCACCTCCATCCGCCCGAGCGCCTGGAATGGCGCCGGGAACAGTTGCCCGAGTGCCACGCCGGCGACGATGCACAGCGCGACCCACAGGGTGAGCCAGCGCTCGAACACGCTCATCGGCGCCGCGGCTCCGACCATGGTGGCCGCGCGCTTGGCGGTGACTTCACACTGCGCACTCATGGCCGTTCAGGCCGGCGCCGTGAGGCCGAGTTTGTCGCGCACCGCCGCGACGAGGCGCGTGCGGATGTCGTCGCGTACGGCGATGAAGCGCTCGAGCGGTTCGCCGTGCGGGTCGTGGAACGGAAGATGGATCGCCGGGATTGGCTTCGGGAAGATCGGGCAAGCCTCCTTCGCGTTGTCGCACACGGTCACGACGAGGTCGATGTCTTCGTGCATCACCGCGTCGATGTCCTTGGGATGGAGTCCGTCGGTATTCAGCCCGGCGGCCTGCAGCGCCGCGATCGCGCCGTCGGCCACCTTGGGTTGCGGTCGGGTGCCGGCGGAGAGTGCGCGCACCTGACCGGCGAGGTCATGGTTGAGTAGCACCTCGGCCATTTGCGAGCGGCAGGAGTTGCCGGTGCACAGCACCAGCACGGTCAGGGGTTTGGTCATGATGAGTCCTTGTCGGAACGTGTTGGAAACAGCCGGAGCTTGACAGCATGGTGTGACGTGAATTCGTTACGACGGCCCGCCGCCCGCGCAGGCGGGCGTGTCGCCCGCGCCGCAGGGTGTGCCGCCGCAGCAGTTTTCGGTGAGATAGGCGAGCAGGCGATTCATCGTCTCGAAGCGCGCGCTGTACACGACGAAGCGGCCTGCCTGGCGGGAATCCGCGAGCCCGGCATGACTCAGCTCCTTCAAATGAAACGAGAGCGAAGACGGCGGGATGCCGGCGATTTCGGCCAGGCGCCCGGCGCTGAGGCCGGCCGGGCCGGCTTCGACCAGGGTACGGAAGATGTTCAGGCGCGTGACTTGCGCGAGCGCGGACAGGGCGGTGACGGCGTCTTTGGATTCCATGTTTCCATCATACTGGAAATGTGGAATACGTTCAAGAAAAAATTGCCTAAAGTCCCGGCGCCGCGGCCCCTGCGGTTTGCACGCGACGCCGCCGAATCCGAGAATGGCAGCCGAGCCTGTGCCGGGCGCGCCGACTTCATCAAACCATCACAGGGACGACACACAAGCCGGGAAGAATGCGCGGGCGGTACGCAGATGCCGCCTTATCATCGAAACCAACCCGGGAGATCCAACCCATGAAGTATTCCGCCCTCGTCCTGACGCTGGCCGCGGCTTTCGCGGCGCAGGCCCACGCCGGTTCCGCCGTCGAAGGACCCATGGCCTTCACCCCCATCGCCGCGTCCGCCTATGGCATGGACGCCGATCCCGCCCTCGCGACCGAACCCTGGCTCATCCCTGAGGGCTACGTCCAGTCCATCGTCTCCGACGAAAGCGCGCTCGACCTCTATCTCGCGAACGACTGGAACGACATGAACACGGTCAACGAAACCGGCAAGCACGCCGGCCGCTACCTGTATCGTACCCACGAGGTCCGCGGGGCGAACTCGGCGCGCGTCGACGGGGGAAGCGGCGGCGCGGTGTCGGTGATCGATCTGAAGACCGGCATCGCCAGAGAAGTGGTCGGGCGCGCCGACTGGGAAGCCCTCGACGGCATCCTTTGGACGCCGTGGCAGACCCTCCTGTTCGCCGAGGAAACCGGTGCCGCCGCGCTGCCCGACCCGGCCCACCCGGCCGCGACGGCCGGCCTCGTCTATGAACTCAAGCTCGACCCGCACAATCCTGCCGTCGCCGAGCGCGTGACCGTGCGGCCATTGCTCGGTGCGCTCGCCCACGAGGGCATCGAGACCGACGCCGAGGGGAACGTCTACGTCATCGACGAGGACCGCAAGGGCGCGATCTACAAGTTCGTGCCGACGACCTACGGTGATCTGTCGGCCGGCCAGCTGTACGCCTTGCGCGTCCGGAACGGCGCGAAGACCGGCGAGGCCGACTGGGTCGCGCTCGACATGAACCAGGT
>CBJMYK010000061.1:0-8420 GCA_966433795.1 uncultured Thiobacillus sp.
CGTCGCACGAGAAGGTGAGGCCGACCATGCCGTTGAAGATGTTGAGCGAGCCTGCCCGCAGGTAAAAGGTCTCGTCCATGAAGCGCAGGGCGCGCAGGTTGTCGAGTACCGGGCGGATCTTGTCCTTCGGCACGACCGCGTCGCGCGGATAGGGATGGCGCGGGTAGATCAGGCAGGTGTCGGGGTCGGTCAGCGCATCGATGTCGAGCAGACGGTAGCGGTAGGGGTCGTCGGTCAGCCAGATGGTCGCGCGGCTGCTGGAGAAATGCAGCTTGCCGTGGAAGATGCCGTGGTCCTCCATCAGCTCGGTCATGACGCCGAGCACGGTGTCGACGTGGAGATCCATCTGACTGTCGCTGCGCGTCTGGTGGAAGACCGCGCCGCGGATGGCCGGGTCGCCCTTGATCTGGCGCCAGTAGGTCGGTTCGTCATAGAGCTTCGCGGTGATCGGCAGATCGCGCAGGTCGAAGTCGGCGCCGACGAAACCGAGCGCCTTGCCGTCTTCGTCGCGCACGATCTGGATCGCGGTGAGCGAAGGGCGCTTGACGCGCAGGCTGATGTAGGCCTGCGACAGCAGGAAGCCCTGGTTCGGCACCGCTTCACGCATGTAGGGGCGGTCGGAGCGATCGCGGCCGTAGTCCGTCTCGATCAGGCCCTCGCGGCTGATGTTGTCGGAAAGCTGGATCGCGCGGGTGTCGAGCGCATACAGATACTTGCACGCCGGCAGGTCCGCCAGCGCATGGCCCAGGGCCGCGTTGAGCGCCGCGCGATTCGGCCACACGCGGCTGCATGCCTGCGCTGCCAAGGCCAGCGGTTCGCGCAGCAGGTTGGCGAGGACCTCACGTTGATGGGCGACGCTCTCCTGGAGGGTGGTGCGCGCGGTGGGTATGGGCTGGGGAGGCTGCATGTCGGCTGGCTGGCGAAGGATGGGCGCAGAGGCAGGGGTCGGCTTATCTCCCATCTGCGACAACGGTAACCGGCTTTGCCCGCAGGGGCAAGCCGCGCCGAGTATGGCAGGGCGGTATGACAGACGATTGACGCCTCGTGTCCGCGGTGCAGTCGCGCTGCAAAAGAAAGCCCGGCTTGCGCCGGGCCGGATTCGGCGCGTGGCGCCGCTTACAGTGTCGGGCAGGTGGCCGTCGAGGCGCCCTTCAACGGTTGGATCATCCTGAAGTTGTAGCCGGGCGGGTTGATCGTCGGCAGCCGCTTCACGGTGAGGCGGTGGCCCGGCAGCTTGGCTGCGGTCACCGTGCCCCCCAGGTTTTCGCGCAGATACTTGACCACGGCTTCGGTGATGTCCATCAGCTGCTCGCTCGGCGGCAGCGTCGCGGGTGCGCCCGGGCCTGCGACCTGGACGATCGAACCGTCCGTCTTGACGACCTGAACCTGACGGCCGCGGCAGGGGTTGCAGTTGTTGATCGTGGTTTTGTCGTCAGCGTACCAGTAGCCGGCGACCCGGTAACCGTCGTAGGCCGGACCACCCTCGGCGCTCAGGCATTGCTGGTAGGTCGGGTTGAGCGCACCGTCTAGGGTCGGGCGGCTGTCGTAGATGTCCATCTCCTTGAGCGGCACGCCGTTCACCTTGATGTTGCTGCCACGGTTGGTGCCCCAGGGCCGGGTAGGAAACGCGAGGGTCGGTCCGTTGATCGGCGTTGGCGTCGCACCCAGGAGCCCGTCGCAGGCATCCAGCTCGAAGCTCACGCCGTTGTAGCCGAACATCCAGCCGCCCGCCCACAGGCTGGGATCTGAGGCGAAGGTGCCCTGCGTGGACTGCTCGATCGCGAACTTGAGGTCGGCGCCGCATGCCTTGGTGGTTCGCCCCAGCTTGGCCGCGATGGGCACGTAATGGTAGATGTCCTCCATCGTGATGGGCCAGCCTGCGGGAACGTGGGTGCCGTAGCGGAAACCCCGGACCGAGGCGCTTTCGGCGCCGGACACGACGGCCATGGCATCCGCGATCAGGTTGTGGGACGAGCCTTCGACCACGCCCGGCATATCCTCGTCGACGAAATTGGAGCGGTGCAGGTCGACTTCGGTGAACGCGATCGTCTCGTCCACGGGGCGCAGGAGTTCGGTGGTGTTGCCGCCCACCGTGACTTTCTGGCCGGGCACGAAGGTTCCCGCCACGAAGGGCGCGCGTGCCTTGGCGACCTTGGCGGCAATGGCCTTGTCTTCCGGGATCCCCTCCGCCACCACGATCTGTTTGAAACGCCAGTCCGAGACCTTGCCGTTCTTGACCTGGAGCTTGAGAGCGCCGACCACGGTGCCGTCCTGGCCCTCCTCCACGATCAGCGTCTTGCGACCGTCGGCCTGGTCGATGACGATCGGCGCAGTGGTGCGTTCGTGCATGTCCGAATTCAGGATCACGTCCGGGCTGGGGGAGAGGGTCTCGGCGATCTCGATGTCGCGCGCCATCTCGAGTTCCGAAATCATCACGACCACGTCCACCTTGTCCACAGTGCGCAACCGATTGACCCAGCAGGGCACTTCGGCCTTGGCGTCGGTAAACAGGTAGTTCTGCGTGACGCTCGTCCCGACGGCGGCGATCGCGCGCGCCGTCGTCATGCCGAGGATGCCGACCTTCACCTTGCCGACCTGCCTGATGCTATGTGTCGGCAGGACGCGCCTGAGCGGGCGCAGCATGCCGGTCGCGGGATCCGTGGCCTTCGCGCCGCATAGGGCGGCGTCGTCGAACTGGTTGGCGTAATAGAGATTGGAGGCGAGCGCGTTCCAGTTCGCCAGCGGTGCGCCGGCCGCGGAACCCTTGAAGGTTTCCTCGAAGCGGCCCGTGCCGTACAGGAAGTCCCAGTTGCCGGGCGCGTGGGCCACGAAACCGAACGAATTCAGCACATCGATCATGGCCTGGCCCCGGCTGAACAGCGCCTCGCCCGAGCCTTGCAGGGTATCGCCGGTGTTGATCAGGAGCGAACGGTCGACCCCGTCCTGTGCCGCCAAGGCCCGCAGCGCCTTGATGACGGTATACATGCGCGCCACGCCGCCTTCCATGCTGACGCCTCGGTAGCCAAGGGCGTCACTGCGCAAATTGGGCCGCGGCACGAGATGGCCGTGGATGTCGCCGGTGTGAATCAGAGTGACTTCGCCGGAACCGCCGCGGGGCGCCGGCGCACTGCCCGCCAGCGTGGCCGCCGAAAGCAGGCTTGCCGAGGCAAGCAAGGCCCCGCCGCACAGTTTGGCGAAGCGCGTATTGCGGGCACGGGACGGCTCGACCAGCCCCTTCATGGCGTGGTGCTTATTCATTGGGTTCCTCCTCCCCTCGGTTATCGAACCCTGGCCAGGGTTCACACCTGAGAGACGGGCTTGAATCCTGTTTATTCCTTCGTGCCGCAGGCGTGGTAGGAATTAACCATCAAGAACCCACCGGGGCGTGGACGGGGGACGCCCTGCGTTTACGGCTGCCGCAGCGAAATCACCGGCCAGGCTTCTTCCAGCGCGCGGGCGTGGAGCAGGGGATCGGGATCGACGGCGACGGGGTGCCGGACCTTCTCCAGGAGCGGGAGGTCGTTGTGCGAATCGCTATAAAACCAACTGGTGTCGAGCGCGTCGAGCCGGGTGCCACGCGCGCTCAGGAACTGCTCGAGGCGCACGATCTTGCCTTCACGAAAGCACGGCGTGCCCGCGACCTTTCCAGTAAAACGGCCGTCGATCTCCTCGGGCTCGGTCGCGATCAGGTGGGGAATGCCAAATTCCTTCGCGATCGGGGTCGTGACGAAGCTGTTGGTCGCGGTGATCACGGCGACCAGGTCGGCTTCGTCCAGATGCCTGCGCACGAGTTCGCGGGCGGCAGGCGGGATCATCGGGCGTACCCGCGTCTCGACGTATTCCGCGCGCCACGCGTCGAGCTGCTCGCGCGGGTGCGTGGCGAGTGGATGCAAGGCGAACGCGAGGAATGCGTGGATGTCGAGTCCACCCGCCTTGTAGTCCTCGTAAAAGGCCTTGTTCCGGGCTTCGTAATCGGGGCCGTCGACCGCGCCCTTGGCGATCAGGAATTGCCCCCATTCGTAGTCGGAATCGCCGGCGAGCAGGGTGTTGTCGAGGTCGAAGAGGACGAGTTTCATCGGGTCCAGGTCACGAGATTCAGATTAGGGAACGAGGCGCGATCACGCGCCCTGGCCGCGGTCGAGCCAGAATTCTCGCAGTTCGTAGGCGCCCCAAAGGGCAAGCGCCAGGTGATCTTCGCGGCGCGTGCTGCGCTCCTCGGGGCTCAGTTCCTCGAGCGGCGCGGCGAGAATATAGAAGGGGTCGAGCACCTCGTCGACGAAGGCTTCGTCCTTGCTGCCACCGGGCAGGCTCCAGTCGTCTTCCCAGTGTTCCACCGCGAGCAAAAAGCCCGCCGCCCACATCTGAGCGTAGGGCGGGACGCCGGCGGCGCGCAGCCGTTTGGCTTCATCCTCGGGCAACTCGGCCAGCAGCCCTTCCCAGTCCATGACCAGGGGCGAGAGCGCACGGGGGTCGGCAAGGTTCTCGATCGGTGCGGCGAGCGCCCGGGCGACCTCGGCGCGGCGGCGCTCGAACAGCGCAAGAAAACGTTGCTCGTCGGCTTCGTTCTCGTATACCGTCGCCAGGCCGTCGTCGCGGTCGAGCAGCACCGAAAAATACTCCTTGTCCGCGATGGCGCGCGGGCTGCACGCCAGCGCGGTGATGAAGCCGTCGACGCCTTCGAGCGAGATTGGCACGTCGGTGCGCTCGTCGAGGAGATCGATGAGGTCGGCCAATTCGTCGATCTCCGCGTCGCTCAGGGGGGGAGTGGAGGGGTTCGATGCGGACATGTCGGGACTCGTGGTAGGAAATGCGGGCAAGCCATCGCGTAAAATCCGGGCATGGATTTTACCGCGCTGGGTCCTTCTGCATCGTTGCTGCCGCAATCAATTCATCTCGTCGGCTGGCTCGGATTGGCCTTTCTCGGCTGGCGCTGGATGATGTCCGGCGACTGGCGGCGTCTCAAGGAGCCGGCGCGTCTAAACCTGTTTCTCGGCGCGACGGTAGCGATTCTGGCATTGTGGCAGATTCGCACGGGCGTGCGGCCGGGACTCACGTTCCATCTGTATGGCATCAGCGCCCTGACGCTGATGTTCGGCTTCTGGCGCGCGACCTTTGCCGGCGTGCTGGTCCTGCTCATCAACGCGGCGTTCGGCCGCGGCAGCTGGGCCGGCCTCGGCGCCGACACGCTGCTCGCCGTGGCGCTGCCGGCGGGTTTGAGCTGGGGCGTGCTGAGCGTGCTCGAACGTTATCTGCCTAAGCATTTCTTCATTTACGTGCTCGGAAACGGCTTCTTCGGCGCGGCATTGGCCGTGGCGGCGATCGGCCTCGCGACGACCGCGGTCATGGCGTGGTCCGGCGCGTACACGCTCGATTATCTGCTCTCGCACTACACCCCTTATGCAAGCCTGCTGATCAGCTGGGCGGAGGCGTTCTCGACCGGCATGGCGGTCACCGTGATGGCGGTGTACCGCCCGCAGTGGCTGGAAACTTTCGATGACCTCAAGTACCTCCGAGACAAATAATCCCGCGCACCCGCCGCGCGCGTTCCCCGGCCCCATCGTTTACCCCGACCTCCCGGTCGCGGCGCGTCGCGACGACATCCTCGCCGCGTTGCAAAAGCATCGCGTGCTGATCCTGTGCGGCGAGACCGGTTCCGGCAAGACCACGCAAATTCCGAAGATGTGCCTCGAAGCTCAGCTGGGGTCGGAGTCTGCGCGCCCGGGGAAACTGATCGGCTGCACCCAGCCCCGGCGGATCGCCGCGCGCTCGGTCGCCGCACGCATCGCCCAGGAACTCGGTTCCGAACTCGGCGGGCTGGTCGGCTATAAGGTGCGCTTCACCGACAAGGTGCGCGCCGACACCGCGATCAAGGTCATGACCGACGGCATTCTGCTGGCGGAAAGCCAGGGCGACCCGCTGCTCTCGCGCTACGGCACGATCATTCTCGACGAGGCGCACGAACGCAGTCTGTACATCGACTTCCTGCTGGGCTATCTCAAGACGCTGCTCGAGAAGAGCGCCGACCTTCGCGTGCTCGCCACCTCGGCGACGATCGACGCCGAGCGTTTCTCTAAGCACTTCGACGACGCGCCCGTGATCGAGGTGTCGGGGCGGCTCTATCCGGTCGAAATCCGCTGGCGTCCGATCGAGCGCGACGACGAGGCTGCCGCTCCTGCGGGCAGGCGCGATGCGGACAAGCCCGGCAGGAAGGACAGGGACGGCCCCGACCTGACCGCAGCCATCCTCGGCGCGACCGACGAACTGGCGCGGCTGGGGCCGGGCGACATCCTCGTGTTCTTGCCGGGCGAGCGCGAAATCCGCGACACCGCCGAGGCGTTGCGCAAACATCATCCGCCCGGCACCGAGATTCTGCCGCTGTTCTCGCGCCTGTCGGTGGCGGAACAGGACGCGATCTTCAAGCCGACCTCGGCGCAGCGGCGCATCGTGCTCGCGACCAACGTGGCCGAGACCTCGCTCACCGTACCCGGCATCCGTTATGTGATCGACCCCGGCACCGCGCGGGTGAAGCGCTATTCGGCGCGCAACAAGGTCGAGCAACTGCTGATCGAGAAGGTGTCGCAGGCGTCGGCCAACCAGCGCGCCGGCCGCTGCGGCCGCGTTTCAGAAGGCGTCTGCATCCGGCTTTACGACGAGGCGGATTTTGCGAGCCGCCCGCACTTCACCGACCCCGAACTGCTGCGCTCCTCGCTCGCCGGCGTCATTCTGCGCATGAAATCGCTCGGCCTCGGTGACGTCGTGGGCTTCCCCTTCGTCGACCCGCCGAGCAGCCGGCTCGTCACCGACGGTTATCAATTGCTCAGCGAACTCCACGCCCTCGACGAGCAGGGCCAGCTGACCAAGATCGGCACCCAACTCGCCAAGCTGCCGCTCGACCCGCGCATTGCCCGAATGTTATTGGCGGCCGAGCAGCAGCGCTGCGTGCGCGAAGTGCTGGTCATCGCGAGCGCGCTCTCGGTGCAGGACCCGCGCGACCGCCCGATGGAACGCGCGCAGGCCGCGGACGAAAAGCACAAGCTGTTCGCCGACGAGCGTTCAGACTTCATGGGTTGGCTGAAGCTGTGGCGCTGGTACGAGGAGCAGGTGCAGCACAAGAAGACCAACCGCCAGTTGCAGACGCTGTTGCAGGATCATTTTCTGTCGCCGCGGCGCATGCGCGAGTGGCGCGACATCCATGGACAGCTCCACGCGCAGGTCGCCGAACTGGGGCTGCGCGAGAACGACAAGGACGCCGGCTACGACGCGATTCATCAGGCATTGCTGACCGGGCTGCTCGGCAACGTCGGCTTCAAGCTCGACGACGGTCGCGCCAAAACCGGCGCGGGAAGGCCGAAACCGGGCGAAGGCAACTACCAGGGCGCGCGCGGCATCAAGCTGTCGATCCATCCGGGCTCGGCGCTCGCGAAGAAGGGCCCTAAATGGATCATGGCCGCCGAACTCACCGACACCGGCCGGCTGCTCGCGCGCACCACGGCGGAGGTGCGCCCCGAGTGGATCGAGGCGGCCGGACGGCATCTGCTCACGCGCATGTACATCGAGCCGCACTGGGAGAAGGAGGGCGCGCGCGTCGTGGCGTTCGAGCGCGTAAGCCTGTACGGCATCACGCTGGTGCCGCGGCGCAAGATCCACTATGGCCCCATCGACCCGGCGCTGTCGCGCGAACTTTTCATCCGCGGGGCGCTGGTGGCTGGCGAATACGACACCCGCGCGCCCTGGTTCATGCACAACCGGGCGCTGATCCAGGAAATCGAGGACCTCGAACACAAGGCGAGAAAATCGGGCGTGTGGCTGGACGAGGAGCGCATCTTCCGCGTATTCGACGCGCGTATTCCGGCCGACCTCCATAACGGCGCGGCGTTCGAGACCTGGCGTGCGGAAGCCGAGGCGGCAAACCCGAAAGTCCTGTTCCTGCAGCGCGAGGACATTCTCGGCGAAGGGCTGGGCGCCGACCACACGCTGTTCCCCGAGACGATGCAGGTCGATGGCGTGGCATGCAAGCTCAAATACCGTTTCGAGCCGGGGCACGCGCTCGACGGCGTGACGCTGCGCCTGCCTTTGTACCTGCTCAACCGGATCGACGCGGCGCAGATCGATTGGCTCGTTCCGGGCCTGATCCGGGAGAAATTGGGCGCGTTGCTGAAGCTCCTGCCTAAGGACAAGCGCCGTCCGTTGATTCCGCTTCCCGATACGGTGACCGCGTTTCTAAGCGTGGCGACGCCGGGCGAGCAGACACTGACCGAAGCGCTTGCGGGATTCATCCGGAAGAAGACCGGCGCCGCCATCCACCCCGACGACTGGAAGGGCGAATTGCCGGCGCACCTGAAAATGAACCTGAGCGTGATCGACGACAGCGGGCAGGAACTCGCGGCCAGTCGCGATCTCGTGGGCTTGCGCCAGCAACT
>CBJMYK010000062.1:0-8344 GCA_966433795.1 uncultured Thiobacillus sp.
TCGCTTCCCGACTGGCGCGAGAACGCGCAGACCTGCTCGGCGCGCGCGCCGTGTACCTTGAGCGGGACATAGTCGCCGTCGCGAAATAGCGCTTCGTGTGCGCGCCGAAACGACAGCAGCGTCCAGCCGAGATAGAGCTTGATCTCGCCGTCGTGCAGCCGTTCGAGCAGGCGTGCGGCGCACGCGGCGCCCCCCTGCGCCGCGTGCAGGGCCTTGATCGCCTGCAAGGCGCGTCGGCGCCGCGCGTAGTCGACAGGCCGCCGATTGTCGGGATCGACCAGGCTGAAGTCCCACATTTCGCAGCCCTGATACATGTCCGGCACGCCTGGCGAGGCGAGTTTGAGCAACAGTTGCGACAGGCTGTTGAACGCACCGGCGCGGGCGACGCGCGCCTGCAAGGGAACAAAATCGCGCAGGAACAGATTAGCCGGCTCCGCGGACAACAAGGCGCTGACGAAATCGCCGATCGCCGCCTCGTAGTCCGGATTGGGGCTGATCCAGGAACTATGCGTCTTGCCCTCGCGCACGGCCTTCAGCATGTAAGTTCGGACGCGCGCCGCCAGACTGGCGAGCCCGTCTGCGTCAGGCGGTTCGAAGGGCCAGATTCCGAGCAGCGTCTGGTACACCAGGTATTCGTCGTTGCGGCTCGGTGCGCGTGCGTCGGCGAGTTTGCGACGCTTGCTGCGATTGAGATTGCTCCAGCGCGACAAGGCTTGATGCCAGAGTTCGGGAATTTCCGACAGCACGCACAGGCGCGCGCGAACGTCTTCCGACCGCTTGGTGTCGTGGGTCGAACTCGCGAGCATTGCGTGCGGCCAGCGCCGCGCGCGTTCCTGGTTCTCGCGGTGGAACGCCGCCAGCGACACGCCGAAGCGATGCGGCTCGGCCCCCACTTCGTTAAGCGCCACCAGCCGGTTGTACTGATAAAAAGTCGTGTCCTCGACCGCCTTGGCCATGACCGGGCTGCTGTACTGCTGGAACTTCATCGCGAACGTCGCCACAGCCTGCCGATAGCCCTCGTCAGCGCCGAGGCCTTGCCGCGCCAGCATGACATCGCGTACGAAATCGAAAATGCTCGGGTCGGCGCGGCTGCGCTTCTTGGCGACGCCGATGGCCCAGTCGACGTAGCGCACATCGTCGGCCGAGGTCTCTGCCGCGGTGACGTAAGTCCGGTACACCGGGAAGCTCGCGACGATCTCGGCGATCGCGCTGCGCAGGCTGTTCAGCGTGAAATCGCAGGTACGGCGGTCCTCCTTGGCAAGGCGCGTGAGCTGGGTCGCCAGCACCTGGAGTTCGCCGGCCAGCGAGGTCTGCATGATCAGATGCTTGTTCGTGCGCACCATCTCGTCAAAGTCGGGGCGGGCGCGGATGAAGCCATGGTAGGTGCGCGTAAAGGCTTCGCTGGCGCTGGCATCGACGAAGAGCCCGGTGCAGGCCGCCGCGAAGTCGTAGCCGGTCGTGCCGTGGACTGCCCACGGTTCCGGCAGATGCTCGTGCACCGCAAGAATCTTCTCGACGACGAGGTAGAGCGGACGCGGGTTGGGTTCGGGATGAACATTGCCGAGTCGCGGCATCAGCGTTGCCGCCATCGCCTGCAGGCGCTCGAAATAGGCCTTCGGCGCGTAGAGTCCGTCCGGGTGGTCGATGCGCAGGCCATTGACGTAGCCGCGCCCGAGCAATTCGCGCAACAAGCGATGCGTGGCTTCGAAGACCTCCGGATTGTCCATGCGCAGCGCGGCAAGATCGTTGATATCGAAGAAGCGACGGTAGTTGATCTCGTCGGCCGCGACACGCCAGAAGGCGAGGCGGTAGGCCTGACTCTGCAAGAGCTCGTGCAGCAGGTCGAAATTCGCGCCGCTCTGCCCCACACCATTGAATTCCGCCAGATTCTCCTCGACGAAACGCGCGATGTCGGCGCTGCCGCTGTAGAGCGCGGCCAGATGATGCTTGTGTACCTCCTTGTCGCGGCTGCGCTCGGTCACCGCCTCGGGCGTCACCCGGTCGCGTCCCGGGAGATGGCCGAAGGTGGTGACCAGCGCTTGATACTCGAGCAGTGCGACGTCCTCGGCGCCAAGCCGCGCTTGCAGCCGCTCGAGCCCGTATCCGAGTATGCGCGGGTATTCGCGCGGGTCGACCGGGAAGCGATGCTCGTAGTAGAAGACGCTGAATGAGCCCTCCTCCGGATTGAACGCGAGCTTGAGCTCTCCATTGTCGAGGACCGCGCCGTAATGCTCGCCCAGAACGGGGAGCAGCACGCGCCCAGGCATGTCCTCGGCGTTGGAATACCAGTCGATGTCGAAGTAGGACGCGTAGCGCGAGGCCGGGCCGTTTTCGAGAACGTCGAGCCACCACGCGTTGTCCGCGCCATTGATGCCCATATGGTTGGGCACGATGTCCATGATCTGGCCCATGCCGCGCCGCTTGAGCTCGGCGACGAATTGCTCGAAGTCCTCGGCGCTCGCGATCTCGGGGTTGAGACTGCTGTGGTCCGTGATGTCGTAGCCGTGGCGACTGCCCGGGCGGGCCTTCAGAATCGGCGACAGGTAACAATGGCTGATGCCCAGTTCGTCGAGATACTGCAGCAGTGCCATCGCCTGCGGCAGCTTGAAATCACGATTCAGTTGCAGGCGGTAGGTCGCGCGTGGAATCCACAGGCGCACGCCCTCCTCGAGCCCGACGCCGGCAGGCCCCGCGACCTGCGTCACCGGGCGTTCCTGCCGCAAGGCCTGCATGATGCCCTGCAGCGGCTCGCTGCTGCGCCACTCTTCGAGATTGAGCGGGAGCTTCAAACGCCAGCAGGGATAGGTCGGCGAGACGGTGCCGGGCAGATTCGATTGCTCGCGTACGCCGAATCCGTCCTCGAGCTGCAACAGCAGCAGCTTTGACGGCGCGCGGGCGAGGTAGGTATAGACGGCGATCGCGAGCTCGGGCGTCATCTCGGGGAAGGCCACGGGTTGGACGCCGCCGGGCGGCAGAACGCCTTCGCCTTCGAGCGCGACGAGCAATTGGGCGCGATCTTCCGAACGCGCGATGACCTGCTGGTTGCGTACCTCGGCGTCGGGAAACAGATGCAGGCGCTCGCGCAGATCGATGTCGAGCCCGCGCCAGTATCCGGCGAGCGTCGGTAGATCGTGGGTCGTGACCGCGGCGAGCGCGTTCGCGGGATAGGATCCGGGCGCTACGAGCCGGCCGTTTTCCTGGCGTTCGAAATACAGCAGCCGCGTCGAGAGCACGTCCATCGGCTGCAGCGCCGCGCGCACTTCCTCCGGCACGGTGCCGAGGTCTTCGCCGACGACGAGGCAGCGGTTGCGCTGGCTCTCGAGCGCCAGGATGCCCAGCAGATCGCGGAACGGATAGGCCACGTAGGCGCCTTCGCTGATGGGCAGCCCCGCCGCGACCCAGAACAGGCGGTAAAGCCCCATCACGTGGTCGAGCCGCAGGGCACCCGAGTCGCGCATGTTGGCGCGTATCAATTCGATGAAGGGCTCGTAGGCGCGCGCCTTGAGCCGATGCGGAATCCAAGGCGGCAGGCCCCAGTCCTGTCCGAGCCGGTTGAACTCGTCCGGGGGCGCGCCGGCGCTCGCCCCGAAAGCGTAGAGATCGCGGCGCATCCAGGTCGCGGCGCCGCCCTCGGCGACGCCAATCGCCAGATCCAGCATGACGCCGACGCCGAGCCCGAGCTCCCACGAGCGCGTTCCCGCCATGCGGAGCTGCAGCGACGCCTGCCATTGCAGATACTCGAAATATTCGATCCGCTCGATATTCGCCTCGCAAAACGCGGCGACCTCGGGCGCCTCCGGGTCGCGGTAGGCTTCAGGCCACACGGGCCAGCCCCACGCGGCGTTGTCCTCACTGCGAAAATGCGTCTGCAAGGCCTCGAACAGTGCCTGCTTGCGCAAGGTGTCACCGTGCGCCCCCTGGAACGCCCGGAATTCCCGGGCGCGGCCGCTGTCTTGCGACAGGTGCTCGGCCCGGAAATGCGCATAGAGCTGGCAGAGAATCTGCCCCTTCGCCTCGGCGACGCCACGGTAATCGACCTGCTCGGCTGCGCGTAGCGCGCGCAGTCGCGCCTGGAACCGCGGTGCGTGGACGATCGTCCGCACCACTTCGCATTCGCCGAAATCGGCGATCTCCTCGACGTCGAGGTACAGGGTGTTGAAATAGGCGCGATTCGACGGACTGTAGGGACTCGCGTGCTCGGGCGCGTCGGGAAACATCGCGTGCAACGGATTGAGCAGCACCGCGCCGGCACCTGAATCGGCACAGAACTCGAGCATATGTCGCAGGTCGCCGAAGTCCCCCATACCCCAGTTGCGTTCGGAGCGTACGCCGTAGAGCTGGGCCGCGATGCCCCACGCGCGTCCCTCGCCATGGATTGCCGGCGGCTGGTAGCAAGTCATCGGGGCGACGATGAAGGACGTCTCGCTCTCGCCGTCGCCCTCGGCGCGCTCGACAACGAGACGGTGATAACCGAGTCCGACGTCGAGCTGCAGTTCTAGCATCCGGCGGCTGCAAGCCGCACCGTTCACCCTGCCGTGCGCGACTTCTTCGAGCGTGGCGGGCGAAAACTCGCCGGCCACTTCGAAACCCGACTCGTGACGCAATTTCCAGCGCCAGAGCGTCGTCGCTTCGTCCGCCGGCACGACCAGCGGCACACGATAAGGGCGCTCCGGTTCGCGCACCACGACGACCGGCGGCAGTGTCTGCGCCCAGTCGCGCTGTTCCAGTTCATCGAGCGCGCGCGCGAGGTCGGCGTCGGTGGCCGCGGCGACTCCCATCGCTTCGAGCAAGGCGCGCTTGGCCGCCTCGCTGGTCGGATGCTCGCCACCCCAGATGTCGTGGTAGTGCGGCAGTATCCCGCAGCGTTCGCAGACGCGATCGAGCAGTTCGCTCATGCCGCGGTTTCCCGCGCGATCGTCCAAGCGACCGACCACGGGTCGGCCACGCCTTGCGCCGCCGCGTCCGAGGTGGCGAACACGACCTCGCCGTCGAGCGCGACGGTGCCGCGCGGCTGCGACGACAGATTGGCCGCAAGGCGCAGCTGGGATCCGTCGCGCAAGCGCCAACGCACGCGCAGCGCTCCCGCCGTCACTTCGAACGCCGCTGCGCCAGGCTCGATCGCGCGCAGCCGTGGCACGATCAGCTCGCGGCGCAGTTTCAACAAGGCGCGGTAATAGGCGAGCGATTCGGCTCCGCGCCCCGCCTCGGACGAGCGCCAGTCGAGCGTGGATGCGAGAAAAGTCTCGCCTTGATTGGGATCGGGAATCGTGGCCTGCGCCGCGGAGTCAGCGAAACGCGCGAACTTGCGGAATTCCCGGCGTCGACCCTGCGTCACCGCGTCGCGCAGGTCGCCGCCGAAATCGCAGAAGAACTGGAACGGCGTCGTCGCGCCGAATTCCTCGCCCATGAACAGCATGGGGACGGACGGCGCCAGCAGCAGGATCGCGGCGGCGGCACGCACCGCAGGCGCCGGCGCGAGCTGCGTCAGGCGCTCGCCGAAGGCACGGTTTCCGACCTGATCATGGTTCTGCAGAAAGGAAACGAAGGCCTGCAGTGGCAAATGGGCGCTCGGCTCACCGCGCGCGCGGCCCTCGTGGTAGGCCGAGGCCTCACCCTGATACGCAAAACCCTGGGTCAGGCTGCGGCCCAGATGGGCGAGCGGCGCGTCCGCGTAGTCCGCGTAATAGCCCTCTGCTTCACCGGTCGCGAGAACATGCAGCGCGTGATGGATGTCATCGTTCCATTGCGCCGCGTAGCGGCCTTCTCCGAGATAACGCGCCTGGTTGGCGTCGTTTTCCAGGATCAGATGCACGGCACGTTCGCCGGCGATCGCGTCGTGCACGCGCTCGGCAAGCTCGACGAGTATGTGGCGCTCGGAATCGTCGACGATCGCGTGCACGGCGTCGAGGCGCAGTCCGTCGAAGTGATATTCCTGCAGCCAGTAAAGCGCATTGTGGATGAAGAAATCACGGACCGTGCGGCTGCCGGGTCCATCGAAATTGATCGCCGCACCCCACAGCGTATGGTGGCGCTCGCTGAAGAACTTCTTCGCGTAGACATAGAGGTAATTGCCTTCCGGTCCGAAGTGGTTGTAGACGACGTCGAGCAAGACCATGAGCCCCCTGTCGTGCGCCGCCTGGACCAGGGCCTTGAGGTCGTCGGGCGTGCCATAGCGGCTGTCGGGCGCAAACAGCAGAGCGCCGTCGTAGCCCCAGTTGCGCGCCCCCGGAAAGTCCGCGACCGGCATCAATTCGATCGCGGTGATGCCGAGCTCCACGAGATAGTCGAGCCGTCCGACCACACCCGCGAAAGTCCCCTCCGGCGAAAAGGTTCCGACGTGCAGTTCGTACACCACAGCCTCTTCCCAGGGGCGTCCCTTCCATGCCGTATCGTGCCAGGCGAAGGCCGTCGGGTCGACGACGACGCTCACGCCGTGCACGTCGTCGGGGTTGAAGCGCGATGCCGGGTCGGGGACGCGCAACCCGTCGTTCACCTCGAAGCGATAAGGTGTACCGGGAACCGCGTCATCCACCAGCAGCTCGAACCAGCCGTCGCCGCTCGGCATCATCATCCGCCCGACGGCTGCCCCCTCCTCGATGTGGAGCATCACCCGCTCGCAGTCTGGCGCCCATAGGCGAAAGCGGACGCCGTCAGGCGTGATTCGGGTGCCATACGGCATCTCGTGTTGTCGACGGGTCGCCAAAATTTCTCCTTATGTTAACGGCGCGTCACCTGGATCAGACGGTAGATCGCAGCGGCGCTCCCGGCCGCACGCCGCTCGAGGGCGTTCGTCACCTCGGCGATCGCTTTTTCGGCCAGAAACAGAGTCAGCAAGGCCTCGGCCGCAGCCGAGTCCGACGGATAGGAAGGATGACCGCCCATCCCCTTGCGGTAACTCCGGTAGAACGTCTTGCGCGCGGACAGTTCCCAATCGTCGACGCGGGGCTGCAGGGCGGCCATGCCTTCGGCGGAATCCCCCGCGACATGCGCAAGGGCGACCGCGCCGGCGTTCGCCAGCGAAAGCAGCATGCTTGCCACATCGTGCAGCGGCGAGTGCTTGGCTCGGCGTTCTTCCCAACTGCGCCCGGGGATCCCGCCGTAGTTGGCGATCAGAAAATCGTTTTCCACGAGCCAGACCTGGCCCAGATGATAATTTCCGTGGCAGCGCGTTTTCCGCGCTTCGAAGCGCACGCGCGACGCGCGTATGACGCGACGATAGAGCTTGGGGCGAACCATAAAAAGCGCCTGCGCGGCTGCAGCCGTGGCCGCGGGCAATTCGGGCGAGACGCGTTCCAGCAGTTCGTACATCAAGCCCATCTCGTGCCGTACCTTGTTGACCCAGTCGAGGATATCCTGCGGACCGACCGGCTCGCTGCCGAAATCGCCCGCCTCGTCGGGGAGCGCCAGCGCGCGATGGAATTCGGCCGTGCGTTCGCCGAGCGTTTTCATCAGCGCCATGTAGCGGCTGTGATGGGGGTCGGGCGCCTGCTCGCCCGTGGTCCGGCAGAGGTCGAGGAAGCGCTCGAGGTAGGTGAGCGTATGGCCCCAGGCGTCGCCCTGGTTGGGCGCGTAACGCTCGAGTATCGCGAGCGTCGAATGCCTTCCGCTGCTCGCGATGTATTCCACCGTCCCGCCGAGTTGCGGGATATGCGAAAACTTTGCGGTCTCGGTCAGAAAGCGTGACAACTCGAGCTCCGGATGGGTGCCTTCCATCTGTCGCGGGTAGCTTTTCAACACGAGCTGGTCGTTGAGGTTCACGCGTAGGCGCCCGTGTTCCGAGACCGTGCGCCTGATCGACGACGTGACCGGCGGGCAGGAGAACCCGGGGTAGGCGCTCGCCGTCGCAAACTTGAGGTGGCCCTCGCCGAGGACGAGCGTCTCGCCGCGCTCCATCCCAGCGACGACCGCGCAACAGAACGCATCATCCCAGAAGGCGTCGAACAGCACCCCGACGCGCGCGAGCCGGCGCACCTTGGCGAGCGTGACATGCAGCAGGGCGGCCACCCGTCCTTCATCCTCGTCTTCCCACGCGAGCCCGAGGGGGAGCGCATAGTGATGCGCAGCGCCGTCGACGAGCGTGACGGCGACGGTCGCCAAGAGCCACGTTCCGGTGTCGGTCGACCACTCGCGCATGGCCCCGAACTCGAACTTCTCGAGCGCAGCTTCGCTGTAAACGAACCACGGCTGAGCCCGGAAATAGCGCGGAATGATCTGGCGTTCCAGCTGCTCGCGCGCGCGTCGCACCATGAGTTGGTTCACGCCTTCGCCGTCTTCGGTGCGCGCGAACAGCGTGCGCCAGCCGGTGTCGACGAGCACAAGCACTGGCAGGTCGGGCGGCACCGGC
>CBJMYK010000063.1:0-8277 GCA_966433795.1 uncultured Thiobacillus sp.
GAGCCGGTAATAGTAGATGTCGCACGACTGCGAAATCGAGCGGCGCAGGTCGACGACGCCATGGCCGCCGGGTTTCCAGTCGCGGAAGCGATGGCGGCTGTTGGGTAAGCGGAAAAAGCCGGGGTCGACGATGCTGTCGTTTGCTTTGCGCACCCCGAGCTCCAGACCCGCCAGGGCCATCAAGGGTTTGATCGTCGAGCCGGGCGGATAGATGCCGCGCAGCACGCGGTTGACCATGGGCCTCTCGGGCGACTCGTTGAGCGATTTCCAGGTTTCGGGATCGATGCCGTCGACGAACAGATTGGGGTCGAATCCCGGCTTGCTCACGAGCGCGAGGACGCCGCCGGTGTTGGGGTCGAGTGCGACGAGGCCGCCGAGATAGTCGCCGAATGCATGCTCCGCAACCGCCTGCAGCGCCGCATCGAGATGCAGGCGCAAGTCTTTGCCCGGCACCGGCGGAATGCGCGACATCATGCGCACGGCACGGCCGCTGGCGTCGGTCTCCATCTGGTCGAATCCGGCATGCCCGTGCAACAGCGTTTCGTAGCTCTGCTCGAGTCCGGTTTTCCCGATATGGACCGTGCCTTTGTAATCGTCGTCCCGGCCGGATTCGCGCAGGCGCTTGAGGTCGCGGTCGTTGATGCGGCCGATGAAACCGACGACATGCGCCATGCCGGGCCCGGCCTGGTAATTGCGGAACAACCGTGCGCGCACCTCGACCCCGGGAAGGCGGTACCGGTTGGCGGCGAGGATCGCGACCTCCTCGTCGGTGAGCTTGCTTTTGAGAGGGACGGTCTCGAATTCATGGGATTCGGCGAGCAGGCGGCGGAAGCGGCGAAGCTGTCCCGGTGTGATCTCGATCAGCTTGCCGATCTCGCGCAGGGTGGCTTCCATGTCGTGAGCCTGCGCGCGCGTGAGCTCGACCGTATAGGCCGAGTAGTTTTCGGCCAGAACCCGGCCCTTGCGGTCGAGGATCAGGCCGCGATTCGGCGGCGCCGGGACCAGTGAGATGCGGTTGCTTTCAGCGCGTTCGATGTAGTACTCGTGCTGCACGATCTGCAGGTGGAATTCCCGCGCGAGCAGCACGCCGGCGAGCAGCAAGGCGAACACCGCGCCGACTTTCACGCGCCCGCGAAAACGCGCGAGTTCACGGTCCAGGTTCTTCAGCGGCGTGACGGTTCTCATGCCGGCCCTCGCGAGGGGCAAGCCATCCCGAACGCGGGGCCGCCGACGTCCAGCAGGCTCGGGGCGATATCGCGGGGCATCAGTACGATTCCCGTTTCAGCGAGGGTCCTGCGCGCCCTTGCCGTGCCACAGGCGCAGAACCAGTGCGATGAGGTACCACAGCAGCGTGCTTCCGAGCACAGGCATCAGGATGGCCAGGCCGGCCGGCGGATTGACCGCGAGCCAGCCGCCGAGCAGCACGATCAATTGCACCGCGAGGAGAATCGGAAACAATTGCGCGGCCTGACGGAAAGGGTCGAACTGCAGCAGCCGCAGACGCAGATAGAGCACGAGATAAACGCCGACAACGTAGGCGATCGCGTGCTGGCCGAAAGCCGCGCCATCCTGGAAATCCGCGATCAAGCCGAGGAAGAACGCCACGCCGAAGCCGACGCGCTGCGGCTGGTGCAGCACCCAGAACAGCAGCGCGACCAGCACGAAGTCCGGGCGCAAGACCATGGCCAGACCCGACCAAGGCAGTTGCTCCAGCAAGACCGCGAGCGTCAGGCTGCCGAGGATGCGGCGCCAGCGTCCGTCCGCCTCGGCTGCGACGTTCATGGTGTGGTCACCTGCGGCTGCGCGACGAGGACGAGTACCGCGCGCGAACGGTCCAGCCCTGCCATTGGTGCCCCCTCGACCCGCAGGTAAGGACTCGTTTTCAGGCGCGCGACACGGGTCACGCGGGCCACCGGAATGCCGGCCGGATAGATGCGGTCAATGCCGGATGTCAGCAGGCGGTCACCGCGGCGGACGTCCGTCTGCGCGGGCATGTAGCGCAGTTCGATCCGCCCGCGCCCGCCGCCCGCGGCAAGGCCGCGTTGTCCGGTGCGCTCGACGTAGACTGGCGTGAGTTGATCTGGGCTGCTGACGAGCGTGACATCGCTCGAGCGCGGATAGACGCGGCTGACCTGGCCGACGAGCCCGGTGGCGTCGACGACCGGCAGGCCGCTACGCAGGCCGGCGTCCGCCCCCTGGTCGAGCGTGATGCGCTGGGCGAACCAGTCATGGCCCTGATAGAGCTGCGCGGCGTGGACCAGTTGCTGACCCGGCAGGCCGCGCAATTGCAGCAGTGCGCGCAGTTCGGCGTTTTCGCGGCTCAGATCTTTCGCGAGATTTTCGCTTATACGCAGTCGCGTCTGCTCGCTCAGCAAAGCGTCGCGCTCCTTCTGTAATAGGCGATGGCGGGTGAAAAAGCCGCCGAGCTCGGCGGCGACGTCGAGGGGCGCGCGCATCACCTGACGCACGGGCTGGAGCAATAGCGAAAACCCGCTGCGCAGGCCTTCGAGCGCATGATAGCGGGCATCGACCACGATGCAGCCGACTCCCACCAGCAGCCAGATCAAAAGGCGTGCCGTCGGCCCGAGCCGACGCGCGAACATGAGCTGGCCCGGCATTGCCATCAGCCGATCCGGTCAGCAGCCGCGCTACTCACTCGTTGGTGAACACCGACGCGAGCTTGTCCATTTCCTCGAGCGCCCGTCCCGAACCGCGCACCACGCAGGTCAGCGGGTCGTCGGCGACGATGACCGGCAGGCCGGTTTCCTCCATCAGCAGACGATCGAGGTCGCGCAGGAGCGCGCCGCCGCCGGTCAGGACCATGCCCTTCTCCGCGATATCCGCACCGAGCTCCGGCGGCGTCTGCTCGAGCGCCTGCTTGACCGCGCTCACGATCGCGTTGAGCGGCTCGGTCAGCGCTTCGAGGATTTCGTTCGACGAGACGTTGAAGCTGCGCGGCACGCCTTCGGCCAGACTGCGGCCTTTGACTTCCATTTCGAGCACCTCGGCGCCCGGGAAGGCCGAGCCCATCTTCTTCTTGATCAGCTCGGCCGTCGCCTCGCCGATCAGCATGCCGTAGTTGCGGCGGATGTAGTTGATGATCGCGTCGTCCATGCGGTCGCCGCCGACGCGCACCGAGTTGGCGTAGACGACGCCGCCGAGCGAGATCACGCCGACTTCGGTCGTGCCGCCGCCGATGTCGACGACCATCGAACCCGTAGCGTCGGCGACCGGCATGCCGGCGCCGATCGCCGCGGCCATCGGTTCCTCGATCAGGTAGACCTGTCTTGCCCCGGCGCCGATCGCCGACTCGCGAATCGCGCGGCGCTCGACCTGGGTCGAGCCGCAGGGCACGCAGATGATGATGCGCGGGCTCGGACGCAACATGCGCGTGTCGTGCACCTTCTTGATGAAGTATTTGAGCATCTGCTCGGTGACCGTGAAATCGGCGATTACCCCGTCCTTCATCGGCCGGATCGCCTGCAGGTTGCCGGGCGTGCGCCCGAGCATCTGCTTCGCCTCGGCGCCGACGGCCTGGACCGTACGCTTGCCGCCGACCGACGCGTCGGTCCGGATCGACACCACCGACGGTTCATCGAGCACGATGCCGCGATCACGCACGTAGATCAGCGTGTTGGCAGTGCCGAGGTCGATCGCGAGATCGGTCGAGAAATAACTGGTCAAGAACTTGAACATAGTGGCGGCGATCCCGGTTCGAGCGGACAAAAGGGCAGAAAAAACAAGGGGCCTATGATACCCTAACGGGCTTCGTTCCCGTAAGTCATCTAGGTGCCTCCATGTCCCTCAGTCTGGACGACGTCAAGCACATCGCCCGTCTTGCGCGCATAGAAATCGACGAGGCTGAGGCGCACACGACGCAAACCCAGCTCAACACGATCTTCGATCTGATCGCCACCATGCAGGCCGTGGACACCGCCAGCGTCGCCCCGATGGCCCACGCGCAGGAGGTGTATCAGCGTCTGCGCGCCGACGCAGTCGATGAAATCGACCGTCATCTCGCTTTCCAGGCGGTCGCCCCGGCGGTCGAAAACGGCCTGTACCTCGTGCCCAAAGTGATCGAGTGATTGCGGCGCCATGAAAATGTTTCAGGAACCTTTGGGCCGCCTCATGTGCCAGCCGTGTTTGGGGGTTCTTGAATCAGCACGCGATTCAGCGCGCCGCCGGTTGTCCGGGGCGTGCACGCCTGAATTTCGTATCGCTTCCAACTTCGCCGCGCCGAATCCATAACGCCATGTCCGTAACGTCCCTTTCCGTCCTCGCCGCGCAACTCGCGGCGAAGCAGGTCTCCAGCCGCGAGCTCGCGCAACAATATCTCGACCGCATCGCCGCTCTGAATCCGGCAATCAACGCCTTCATCACGGTCGACCCCGAAAAGACCCTACTCGAGGCGGCGGCGGCCGATGCGCTGATCGCCGCCGGTCAGGCAGGACCCTTGACCGGCGTTCCGATCGCGCACAAGGACATCTTCTGCACCGACGGCTGGCTCACGACCTGCGGCTCGAAGATGCTCTCGAACTTCGTCGCGCCCTACGACGCCCATGTGATCGAACGCTTCAAGGCGGCCGGGATGCCGTCTTTGGGCAAGACCAACATGGACGAGTTCGCAATGGGCTCGTCGAACGAAACGTCTTATTTCGGCGCCGTGAAGAATCCGTGGAACACGGCCTACGTCCCCGGCGGCTCGTCGGGCGGCGCGGCCGCGTGCGTCGCCGCGCGCATGGCACCGGCGGCGACCGGCACCGACACGGGCGGATCAATCCGCCAGCCCGCGGCGCTGTGCGGCATCACGGGGCTCAAGCCGACCTACGGCCTGGTGTCGCGCTACGGCATGATCGCCTTCGCCTCGAGCCTCGACCAGGCCGGCCCGATGGCGCCGTCGGCGCAAGACTGCGCGTTTCTCTTGAACGTCATGACGGGCTTCGACCCCAAGGACTCGACCAGTCTCGAACGCGAAAAGGAAGACTACACGCGCGACCTCGACAGGCCGCTCGCCGGTCTGCGCGTCGGGCTTCCCCGGGAATTTTTCGCCGAAGGCCTCAACAGCGACGTCGCCGCGGCGGTGGAGGCCGCCGTCGCCGAACTCAAGACGCTCGGCGCAACGACGGTCGAGATCTCGCTCGCGAATTCCAGACTCGCGATCCCGGTCTACTACGTGCTCGCCCCGGCCGAAGCCTCGAGCAATCTTTCGCGCTTCGACGGCGTGCGCTACGGCTACCGCGCGCCCGAATACGCCAACCTCGACGACATGTACTGCAAGACGCGCGCCCAGGGCTTCGGCGCCGAGGTCAAGCGCCGCATCATGATCGGCACCTACGTGCTCTCGCATGGCTACTACGACGCGTATTACCTGCAGGCGCAGAAGATCCGCCGCCTCATCGCCGAAGACTTCTCCCGCGCGTTCGAGACCTGCGACGTCATTCTCGGCCCCACCGCGCCCGGCACTGCGTTCAAGCTCGGGGAAAAATCCGACGACCCGGTCGAGATGTATCTCAACGACCTCTACACGATTCCGGCCAACCTCGCCGGTCTGCCCGGGATGTCGCTCCCCTGCGGTTTCGACGCGAAAGGACTGCCGATCGGTCTGCAGCTCGTCGGCAGCTATTTTTCCGAGGCGAAAATGCTCAATGTCGCCCACCAGTACCAGCAGGTCACGGACTGGCACGCGCGTGCACCGGAGGGTCTGAAATGAAGCGCGACCACGCCGCTTGGGAAGTGGTCATCGGGCTGGAAGTCCACACCCAGCTCGCCACCAAGTCTAAGATTTTCTCCGCCAGCAGCACGGCCTTCGGCGCCGCGCCGAACACCCAGGCGAGCGCGGTCGACATCGCGCTGCCCGGCGTGCTCCCCGTGCTCAACAAGGCGGCGGTCGAATGCGCGATCAAGTTCGGCCTCGCCGTCGACGCGACGCTCAACCGCGTCAACGTCTTCGACCGCAAGAATTATTTCTATCCCGATCTGCCCAAGGGCTACCAGATCAGCCAACTCGCCAAACCGATCGTCGAGGGCGGTGCGCTCAAGATCGCCGTCGACGGCGAAGAGAAGACGGTCCATCTGACGCGCGCGCACATGGAAGAGGATGCGGGCAAATCCCTGCACGAAGACTTCCACGGCATGACCGGCATCGATCTCAACCGCGCGGGCACGCCGCTCCTGGAAATCGTCTCCGAGCCCGAAATGCGCTCGTCGGCTGAAGCGGTCGCCTACGCGCGCGCGCTGCACACGCTCGTGACCTGGATCGGCATCTGCGACGGCAACATGCAGGAAGGCAGCTTCCGCGTCGACGCCAACGTCTCGGTGCGCCCGGTCGGGCAGGCCGAATTCGGCACCCGCCGCGAAATCAAGAACCTCAATTCCTTCCGCTTCCTGCAGCAGGCGATCGACTACGAAGTCCGCTGGCAGATCGAGACGCTGGAAGACGGCGACCGCATCGAGCAGGCCACGGTGCTGTTCGACCCCGACACCGGCGAGACGCGCATGATGCGCAGCAAGGAAGAGGCGCACGACTACCGCTACTTCCCCGATCCCGACCTCTTGCCGGTCCGGCTCGACGAGGCCTGGATCGACGCCGTGCGCGCCACCCTGCCCGAGCTTCCGGCCGCGATGCAGGCGCGTTTCCAGCAAGACTACGGCGTCTCGGCTTACGACGCCTCGCTGCTGACCGGCTCGCGCGCGCTTGCCGACTACTTCGAAGCCACCGCCCGCGCCTGCGGCCAGGGCAAGCTCGCCGCGAACTGGGTCATGGGCGAACTGTCTGCCGCGCTCAACAAGGCCGAACTCGACGTCACCGCGAGCCCGGTCTCTGCCGCGCAACTCGGCGCGCTGATCGCGCGCATCCAGGACGGCACGCTCTCCGGCAAACTCGCCAAGCAGGTGTTCGAAGGACTGTGGGAAGGCGCCGGCGACGTCGACGCGATCATCGAGGCGCGCGGCCTCAAGCAGATGTCCGACACGGGCGAGCTGGAAAAAATCGTCGACGAGGTGCTCGCGGCCAATCAAAAATCCGTCGAGGAATTCCGTGCGGGCAAGGAAAAGGCCTTCAACGCGCTCGTCGGCCAGGTCATGAAGGCGAGCCGCGGCAAGGCCAACCCGGCGCAGGTCAACGAACTGCTGAAGGCCAGGCTGCACTAACGGGCGCAGCCAGACGTCGCGTCGTCGCTACGTCGGTCGAAGGCGCCCGCCTTACGGCTTGGCGGCCAACTCACGAAAACGCGCCTTGTCTGCGGCGTACTTCTCGCGCACCTTGGCCATCGCTTCTTCGTTGCTCTGGACCGTGTGTTTGAGGTCCTGGCTTTCCCGCGTCGCCTGGGCTAATTGGTCTTTGAGGCCCGGGCCGACCGTGCGGCCGGATTTTTCGATATTGACGATGCGGATACGCAATTCCGCCAGGTTGCCGGCGACGGCTTGGGCACGGATCTGCGCGCCTTTGATCGCGAGTTTGTGATGTTCGAGTGCGCGGTCGCGGGCGAGGTCGATTTCCGCTTCGGTCGTGTAGGTCGAGGTCAGCGCGTGATCGAGCTGGGCCTGCCGCTGTCGTGCCTGCTCGACGCGCTGGCGCTCGGCCATGCGCTCGGCCTCGGCGCGGCGCTCGGCTTCGGATTGGGTCCGCTTGACGACGTTGCCCTGCTTGCTCATCTCGACGCCGCCGCTTCTTTGAAAGGTCGTCGGCGGGGTGTCGCTGTACTGGACGCGACCGTTGCCGTCGACCCAGCGGTACATCCCGGCTTCTGCCGCGCCGCCAGCCAATGCCAGCGCGAGCGCGAGCAACCTAGACGCCGTACTTTTGGCGGTAGTCCGCCACAGCCTGCAATTCGCTTCGTCGTTTCGTATCACGTTCCAGAAACTCCACCAGGTTGTCCAGCGTGACCACGGCCACGACCGGAATATCGTATTGTTCTCGCACTTCCTGGACCGCCGACCTGTCGCCCGTTCCGCGTTCCATGCGATCCAGGGCGATGACGACGCCAGCGGGTTCGGCACCTGCCCCGCGGATCAGGTCGACCGACTCCCGGACCGAGGTGCCCGCCGAGATCACGTCGTCGACGATCAGCACACGACCCTGGAGCGGAGCGCCGACCACCGTCCCGCCTTCTCCGTGGTCCTTGGCCTCCTTGCGGTTGAACGCGAACGGCACGTTCCTGCCCATTCCCGCGAGCGCGATCACGACGCTTGCGGCCAGCGGAATTCCCTTGTAGGCCGGGCCAAACATCACGTCGAACGCGATGCCCGAGTCGACGATGGCTTTCGCGTAAAATTCGC
>CBJMYK010000064.1:0-8277 GCA_966433795.1 uncultured Thiobacillus sp.
CGCAGGCTTTCGCTCTGATTGCCGCAAGGGACTTAGGAAGTATTCGATCACCCGGCCGGTTACGAGAACTATCGCGCTTCCCGGCGCGCGGAGTGTCGTTTTCATCCGGCCCTATAAAAGCGAAAGCCCGGGATAAACGCAGGCGGATCGCTCAGGCAAGCGATGATCGTTTCGCAAACCTGCTTCGAAACAGGGCGAGCAGGGGAAGCGCAAGAATGATCAGATAGGGTGTCGCCGGAGCGGGCACTGCGTGCAGAAAAATATTCTCCGGCATCAAGGACGACCCAAACTCTGTGGGAATACCCTGTGCGTCGCCGTTAAGCGCCCAGAACGAGAACGGCGTCCCGTCTGCCCAGTTTCCGCTCAGATGTCCGCCTGAGTAGGCAAAATCGCTTCCATAGATGTCCACCCTAGAAACGCCGTCCAATACGAGCCAGCTGATGCCTGACTTATAAATATCCGCGGTACTCGCATCGAACATCAGCAGCCAGGACACCGTGCCTCCAACAATGTGCGCAGATGAACTGTCATACATGCGTACCCAGGATGCTTCGCCCGCGAAGACGTTCAGATTTGACTGCACGTGCGCACTGAGCCAAGACACGTCAGCTCCGCCGACAAGGTTGACGGTCGCCTGATCGAAGACGTCTACGTAGCCGTCGTACCCGCCAATTGAGTGAACCGCGCGGCCGGTTATCACAGTCGCATGGCTTGCGCTGCTTGCCACGCAGAAAGCCAGGGCGAGCCCAGCCAGAATGTTTTTCGCTCCCACCTAAATCCCCCTTTAATAATTGTTTATTTCTGTCTCACATTTAAATGTTCGAGCAGTTTGTGAGTAGAGAGAGTCTGGCGAGGAAAGGGCTGCTCGTCTATAGGGGGCCGAATGGGGAAAGAGACTCCACCCTTTGCCGCGGATGCAGGCTTGGTCGAGTGCGAGCGTTGGCAAAGATAAAGAGGATGCACCCGCCAAACCACCGCGCGTTACAATCGCGGGGCTTTTTCCCCGCCCGCCCATGACCGAAAACCTCGAAACCCAGTCGCAGGACGACCTCGAGACGCACCTCGCGCAGGTGCAGAGCCTGCTCGCCAAGATGCGGCTGGTGGAGGAGCTCGTCCACCGCCAGGGGGGGCCGCGCCAGGATCTGGTCGAGAATCTGGTGCACAAGCAGAACCTCGCCGAACTGCAGCGCAAGCTCGAGCAGCTGCACCCGGCCGACGTGGCCTACATCCTCGAGGCGCTGCCGCTCGACGAGCGCCTGCTGGTGTGGGATCTGGTCAAGGCCGAGCGCGACGGCGAGATCCTGCTCGAGGTCTCGGACTCGGTTCGCGAATCGCTGATCGAGACGATGGACAAGGCGGAGCTTCTGGCCGCCGCCGAATCGCTCGACACCGATGAGATCGCCGACATCGCGGCCGACCTGCCGCGCGACGTGATCGAGGAACTGCTGACGACGCTCGATGCGCAGAAGCGGGCGTTGCTGCAGTCGGCGCTGGCCTACCCCGAGGACACGGTCGGCGCGCTGATGGATTTCGAGATGGTGACGATCCGTGCCGACGTCACGCTCGAAGTCGCGCTGCGCTACCTGCGCCGTCTCGGCGAGCTGCCCGACCAGCTCGACAAGCTCTTCGTCGTCGACCGCGACGAGCGGCTGATCGGCGTGCTGCCGCTCAAACGTCTGCTGACGACCGATCCCGAGGCGTCGGTCGCGGCCGTGATGGTCGAGGACGTCGTGCAGTTCCACCCCGAGGACGAGGCGCAGGAAGCGGCCCAGGCCTTCGAGCGTTACGACCTCGTGATGGCGCCGGTGGTCGACGCGGCCGGGCGCCTGATCGGGCGGCTCACGGTCGACGCGGTGGTCGACTACATCCGCGAGTCGGCCGATGCCGACATGCTGTCGATGGCCGGCCTCAAGGAAGAGGAAGACCTCTTCTCGACCGTCTGGCGCGCCGCGAAGAACCGCTGGATGTGGCTCGCGATCAATCTCGCGACGGCGTTTGTCGCGTCGCGCGTCATCGGCGCGTTCGAAGGCAGCATCGAGAAACTCGCCGCGCTCGCCGCGCTGATGCCGATCATCGCCGGCATCGGCGGCAACTCGGGCAACCAGACGATCACGCTGATCATCCGCGGCCTCGCGCTCGGCCATATCACGCCGTCGAACGCGCGTCGCCTCGTGCTCAAGGAAATCGGCGTCGCGCTGCTTAATGGTTTGGTTTGGGGCTCGGCGGTCGGCGTCTTCGCGTGGCTGCTCTACGACAACCCCGCACTCGGCGGCGTCATGGCACTCGCGATGCTGCTCAATCTGCTCGTCGCCGCACTCGCCGGTATCTTCATTCCGATGACGCTCGAGCGCATCAAGCGCGACCCGGCGATCGGCTCGTCGGTGCTGCTGACCTTCGTCACCGACAGCATGGGCTTCTTCATCTTCCTCGGGCTCGCGACCCTCTTGCTGCTGTGAGCGCGCCGACGAGCCGCCACCTCTATGGCCGCCTGCTCGGCTACGTGAAGCCGCACTGGCGCATGTTCGCGCTGTCGATCGTCGCGCTGATCCTGACGGCCGCGACCGAGCCGCTGCTGCCGGCGCTGTTCAAGCCGCTGCTCGACGAGGGCTTCGTCGCCAAGGATCAGGACTTCATCCGCTGGGTACCGGTGCTGCTGCTCGCATTGTTCCTGGTGCGCGGCATCACGAGCTTCATCAGCACCTATTGCATGGCGTGGGTCGGCAGCCGCCTCGTGATGGACCTGCGCGCGGCGATGTTCGACAAGCTCATGGCATTGCCGACACGCTACTTCGACCAGAATCCGAGTGGACAACTGATCGCGCAGCTCGCATTCAACGTCACCCAGGTCACGCAGTCGGCGACGAGTTCGCTGACGACGCTGGTGCGCGACACCGTCACCGTGCTCGGGCTGCTCGGCTACCTGGTGTGGCTCAACTGGCGGCTCACGCTGATCGTGTTCGCGCTCGTGCCGCTGACCTTGTGGGTCGTGCGCGTCGCGAGCAAGCGGTTGCGCGGGCTGTCGCGCAAGGCGCAGGAGAACATCGGCGATCTCACGCAGGTCGTCGACGAGGCGGTCGGCGGACATCGCGTCGTCAAGCTCTATGGCGGCGAGATCTACGAGCAAGAGCGCTTCCATCGCGCGGCGAACCTCGCGCGCCAGTTCGAGATGAAGCGCGTCGCGGCCAACGCAGTGTACGAGCCGGTGATCCAGTTCATCGCTGCGGTCGCGCTCGCGGTCATCGTCTACATTGCGGCCGGACAGGCGAGCGCGAACACGACGACGGTCGGCGGCTTCGTCGCCTTCTTCATGGCGATGCTGCTGCTGTTCGCGCCGCTGAAGCGGCTCACGGCGGTCAACGACCAGCTCCAGCGCGGCCTTGCGGCGTCGGAGACGATCTTCGCGCTGCTCGACCAGGACGCCGAGCGCGACAGCGGCACGCGCGAGCCGGCGCAGATCGAAGGTCGGCTGAGCTTTCGCGACGTGAGCCTGACCTACCCCGGCAAGCAGGCGCCTGCGCTCGAGCGCATTGCGCTCGAGATCGCACCGGGCGAGACCGTCGCGCTCGTCGGCGCCTCGGGTTCGGGCAAGACGACGCTTGCGAATCTGGTGCCGCGTTTCTACGACCCGGACGCCGGCACGATCGAACTCGACGGCGTCGATATCCGCGACATCCGCCTCCAGAACCTGCGCAGCCACATTGCGCTGGTGTCGCAGGACGTCGTGCTGTTCAACGACACGCTCGCGCACAACATCGCCTACGGCAGCAAGCGCGACGCGACCGCCGCCGAGATACGCGCCGCCTGCGTCGCTGCGCACGCCTGGGACTTCATCCAGGCGATGCCCGAGCGACTCGACACCCAGATCGGCGAGAACGGCATGCGGCTGTCGGGCGGCCAGCGCCAGCGCATCGCGATCGCGCGCGCGGTCCTGAAGAACGCGCCGATCCTGATCCTCGACGAGGCGACCTCGGCGCTCGACAGCGAATCCGAGCGCCACGTGCAGGCTGCGCTCGAAACCTTGATGGAAAACCGTACGACGCTGGTCATCGCCCATCGCCTGTCGACCGTCGAGCGCGCCAACCGCATCGTCGTGCTCGAGGGCGGACGCATCGTCGAGACCGGCGCCCACGCCGACCTGCTCGCCAAGCAGGGACGCTACGCGCAGCTCCACGCGCTGCAGTTTTCGCAATGAACGACGCGCGAGACATCGGCTGGGCGAAACCCTCGCGCGCGCTGGTCGCCGCGGCCGGGCGCGCGATCGGCGACTACCGCATGATCCGCGAGGGTGACCGCATCCTGCTGGGTCTCTCGGGCGGCAAGGATTCGCTCGCCTTGCTGCATACGCTGCACCACCTGCAGCAAAAAGCGCCGGTGAAATTCGAACTGCTGGCCTGCACGGTCGATCCGCAGTCCGACCAGTTCGATCCGTCGCCGCTCAAGCCGTACATGGCCGCGCTCGGCGTGCCGTATTTTCTCGAGTCGCAACCGATCCTCGAAGAAGCGCAGAAGACCCTGACGAAGGACAGCGATTCGTACTGCGCCTATTGCTCGCGCATGCGGCGCGGCATCCTCTATCGCGTCGCACGCGAACAGGGCTGCCAAGTGGTCGCGCTCGCTCAGCATCTGGACGACCTTGCTGAAACGCTGATGATGTCGATGTTCTTCGGCGGCAAGCTCAGGACCATGGCCCCGCACTACCGCAACGACGCGGGCGACCTCAGGATCATTCGCCCCTTCGCCTACGCACGCGAACGCCAGACCCGCGCCTTCGCCGCAGACGCCGGCCTGCCGGTGATATTCGAGAACTGTCCGGCGTGCTTTGCCAAACCGCAGCAGCGCTACGCGATGAAGCAGATGCTGGCTGAGCAGGAGAAGCAGCATCCGCGCCTCTTCAACAGCGTGCTGACGGCGATGCGTCCGCTGATGGGCGAGCCGCCAGCCTAGGTTTATCGGCTGTTTGCGATCGATGGGTCGGGCGCGTCCATGGTTCGACCTCGCTCGAGCAAGCGCCCGGCGCACAGCGCGGATTTTCACGGGGCGGCCTTTGCCCGTAGAATCAAGCCTTTGTTTTGGCTGGCATTTTCCACAAAGAGATCAAGGTTATGACCGCATCCTTCATTCCCCCCAAGCGCGTGCTGATGGGGCCCGGCCCTTCCGACGTGCCGCAGCGCGTCCTCGACGCGATGGCGCGCCCGACGATCGGCCACCTCGACCCAGCCTTCGTCGACCTGATGGAGCAGATCAAGTCCATGTTGCGCATGGCCTTCCAGACCGAGAACGCGCTGACCTTCCCGGTTTCGGCGCCCGGCTCGGCGGGAATGGAAATGTGCTTCGTCAATCTCGTCGAGCCCGGCGACAAGGTCATCGTCTGCCGCAACGGGGTGTTCGGCGGCCGCATGCTGGAAAACGTCAAACGCACGGGCGGCACGCCCGTGATCGTCGACGACGCCTGGGGCGCCCCGGTCGACCCGCAGAAAGTGCGCGACGCTTTCAAGGCGAACCCGGATGCGAAGATCCTGGCTTTCGTGCACGCCGAAACGTCGACCGGCGCGCAATCCGACGCCGCGACGCTCGCCCGGATCGCGCAGGAGGCCGGCGCGCTCACGATCATGGACTGCGTCACGAGCCTCGGCGGGACGCCTGTGCTGCTCGACCAATGGGGAATCGACGCCGCCTACTCCGGCAGCCAGAAATGCCTGTCGTGCACGCCCGGCCTGTCGCCGGTCTCATTCTCCGAGCGCGCCGTTGCCCGGATCAAGGCGCGGCAAATGCCGGTGCAGAGCTGGTTCCTCGACCTCAATCTCGTGCTCGGCTACTGGCAGTCCGCAGGCAAGCGCACCTACCACCACACCGCGCCGATCAACCCGATGTACGGGCTGCACGAGTCGCTCGTGATGCTCGAGGAGGAAGGGCTGGAGAATTCCTGGGCGCGCCATCGTGCGATGCACGAGAAACTGAAGGCCGGCCTCGAAGGGCTCGGCCTGCGCTACGTCGTCGAGGAAAGCGCCCGCCTGCCGCAACTCAATTCGATTTACGTGCCCGAAGGCGTCGACGAAGCCGCGATCCGCGGCCGGCTCCTGAACGAGTTCGATCTCGAAATCGGCGCGGGGCTCGGCGACATGGCCGGCAAGATCTGGCGCATCGGCCTGATGGGCTACTCGGCGAAACAGGCGAACATCGACCGTTGCCTCAAGGCCCCGACTGCCTGCCTGGAGAAAACCGCCCTCCAGGCGTGAACCTGCGGCGGCAGCCGGCCTTTCAGCCAGCCCAGCGCGACGCGGCCCCCCAAGGGGGCCATACTCAAATCAGTCCCATGACCAGCAGAATGATCAGAATGATGACGAGCAGCCCGATGCCGCCAGTCGGCCCATAGCCCCAACTGCGGCTGTACGGCCAGACCGGGATCGCTCCGATCAGGATCAGGATCAACACAATCAACAGTATGGTTCCAACACTCATGGCTTACTCCTCGTGATGTTGCGAGAGAGCCGGCGGAACAGGCCGCGGAGCCCTTAGTCCTGACTTGCCTTTGTACTGAATTGCGATGAGCGCATCCGTCGCGCTCGGGCGCTCGAATCGCGAGCGCCCTCGATCCTGGGGCTAGCCGCCGTGTCCCCCGCCTGCGAAGTAGCCGAGTTTCTGTTTGTCTTCCTCGGTGCATGCGTCGTTGAGACACATGAACTGTTTGCCTTCGTGGTCCAGCGTCGCGATCGATTCGGGTTGCTCGAAACCCTCGGCGTCGGTAAAGATGAAGTGATAGGCGCCCCCCACGTCGAGTTCAAGCTCGCCTTCATTGGCTTCGCCATAATCGTGCCACCGGTCCCCCTTGCCTCCGGGTATTTCCGGTGCGAACTTGCCGCTGGTGTCGTCTTTCCACGCGACGATCACGGGCCGATCCAGCATCTCACTGGCTTTGTCGACGGCCGCGCGGCGCGCCTGTACAAAATTGTTGACGGGTCTGTCCGACAAGGCGATTCGCTGCATAGTCTTCTCCTGACGCTTGGTTCAAGGGTGCCAATCTGCCGCGGATTCGCGTAGAAGCCGCGCCGCCCTTAATTCTTGACGCCGAATGCGAGGAGAACGGTAGGACTAGGCCGATCCTCGCGAAGGCGCAAACTGAAAGTTTCCGGACCAGCGTGGCGGACGGGGTGGGCGCAGCGACGGAGCGCCATATGACCGATAATCGACATGGGCACGTCCACGAGGAGACACGCCATGAAAGCCTATCTGATCGACGCCAACCAAAGGACCGTCGGGGCTGTCGATCTGACCGACGGACTCGATAGCGTGCGCAGGTTGATCGGCTACGAGTCGATCGACTCCGAAGAAGTCGACGCCAGCGGCGACCGGTTGTTCTACGACGAAAGCTGCTTTCTGCGCGACCAATCGGGCAAAGGGCGCTTCAAGCTCGACAACCTGGTTCCACTCGCCGACAAGGCGGTCGTCGTGGGTGCGACGCGCGATGGCGCTCTCACCGACGCCCGCGTCGATTTGGACACCCTGCAACGCAGGATCACCTGGCTTTAGATCCCGGTCAGGACAGTCCGAGCCGCTGCCAGATGGTCGTGCTCGGGCCGGCCTGATTCATCGTGTAGAAGTGCAGCCCGGGCGCGCCGCCGGCAAGCAGGCGATCGCACAGGTCGGTCACGACGTCGAGGCCGAATGCACGAATTGACGGCAGGTCCTCACCGTAGCTTTCGAGTTTCTTGCGCAGCCAGCGCGGAATCTCTGCGCCGCAGGCGTCCGAAAAGCGTGCGAGCTGGACGTAGTTGCCGATCGGCATGATGCCCGGGACGATCGGGATCGCCACACCCAGCGCGCGCGCGTCGTCGACGAAGCGGAAATAGGCGTCGGCGTTGAAGAAATACTGCGTGATCGCCGCGTTCGCGCCCGCATCGACCTTGCGCTTGAAGTTGGCGAGGTCTTCGCCGTAGGAGCGCGCCTGGGGGTGGATCTCGGGATAGGCGGCGACCTCGATCTCGAACCAGTCGCCCGTTTCCTTGCGGATGAAGGCGACGAGTTCGTTCGCGTAATTGAACTCCCCCGCGTCGAAGGTGCCCGAAGGCAGATCGCCGCGCAGGGCGACGAGGTGGCGGATGCCCTGGCGTTTGTACTCGTCGAGGATGTCGCGAAGGCTGTCCGCGGTCGAGCCGACGCAGGAAAGGTGGGGGGCGGCTTCGCTGCCGTCGGCCTGGATCTCACGCACGGTCTCGAGCGTGCGATCGCGCGTCGACCCGCCTGCGCCGAAGGTCACCGAAAAGAACTTGGGATGGAGTT
>CBJMYK010000065.1:0-8277 GCA_966433795.1 uncultured Thiobacillus sp.
TCGCCCGCGACGATGAGCGGGCCCTTCTTCGGCACCGCCGCGCGGATGCGCTCGGCCATCCATTCCAGCTGGAAGCGGCGGCTGCGGCCCCAGAGCCCCAGGTGGACGTTGATGCAGTGCACGGGCGTACCGAGCCCGGGCACCTCGATCTCGCAGTGCAGCATGCCGCGGCTTTCGAAGGCGTGGGCCGAGATGTCCTCGTTTTCCCAGGACAGAATCTTGTAGCGCGACAGAATCGCGTTGCCGTGGTGCCCCGTGTCGTACACACAGTTCTTGCCGTAGGCGAAGTCGGTATAGATCTGCCCGGCGAGGAACTCGTGCTGGGGGCGCCCCGGCCAGTGCTGAAAGCGGCTCGCGCGCAGGCCATGGCTCCCCTGCACCTCCTGCAGGAAAACGATGTCGGTTCCAAGGCCGCCGAGCCGGTCGCGCAACTCATGCACCATCAGCCGACGATTGAATTGCGACATGCCTTTGTGGATGTTGTAGCTCGCTATGTGCAGCGGTTCGCTCATGCGTCAATTATAAGCACGTGGGAACGAGGCGAATCGCGGCTGCGTTGCTCGGGGAAAAGCAGCGGGCTGCCGCAGCCTGCCACGGCAGCCACTCGTAGCGCACATGCTCCTGCGGCGCCAGCACCACCGGCATAGGCGACGGTAGGCGCAGACCGAACACATGCTCGGTATTGTGCGTCACGCCTGGCGCATAACGGTGACGCCAGCGTTCATAGATCTCGAAGCGGGTTTCGATGTCCCAAGGGCGGAGCTCGAATTGCCCGGCGTCCAGTCCGGTTTCTTCGCGCACTTCCCGGACCGCGGTCTGTTCGAGCGATTCGCCCTCGTCCTGCGAGCCCGTGACGGACTGCCAGAAATCGGGCGCGTCGGCACGCTCCATCAACAACACCTCGCCGCCGGCCGTGTAGATGACGACGAGCACCGAGACGGGAATCTTGTGTGCCGTCACACCATGCGGGCCGTGAGCGGAACGCCGGTCTTGAGGACGTCGACCAGGCGGTCGATGTTCGGATGCCGGCCGGGATGGCGCGCGGCGTCCTCGGTATGTTCGGCGAAAATCGCCAAGCCTTCGGCCGCGGCCTCCACGGTGATCGCGCCGTATTGCCGCGCGAGATAGGCATATACGCGAAAGGAACCCGCCGTGCCCGGGGCGTTGGCGATGGTCGCGACCTCGACGCCCGCGACGTCGGTCAGCACGAGCGCGTCGCCTGAGCACTCGGGCAGGGTTTTCAGGGCGTCAGCGAATTTCATGTCGGCTACTCACTCGGCAAAGATTGGCTTTTTCGACAGCTGCAGGGATCGCGTCGATCAGGCCGCCTTGTCCGCGACCGCGCTATTACGCAGCCGGATGTGCAGTTCGCGCAACTGCTTTTCATCGACGACGTTGGGCGCATTGGTCATCAAGCACGAGGCGCGCTGCGTCTTGGGGAAGGCGATGACATCGCGGATCGATTCGGCTCCGGTCATCAGCGTGACCAGGCGATCGAGGCCGAAGGCCAGGCCACCGTGCGGCGGCGCGCCGTATTGCAGGGCGTCGAGCAGGAAGCCAAATTTCTCGCGGCGCTCTGCCTCGCCGATGTTGAGCGCAGCAAACACCTTTTCCTGCACGCTTTCGCGGTGGATACGCACCGAACCGCCGCCGACCTCCCAGCCGTTCAGCACCATGTCGTAGGCCTTGGAGAGGCAGCGACCGGGATCATTGGCAAGCCAGTCTTCGTGTCCATCCTTGGGTGCCGTGAACGGGTGGTGCAGCGCGTCCCAGCGACTTTCGTCCTCGTTGTATTCGAACATCGGGAAATCGACGACCCACAGGGGCGCCCACGCCCGCCCGTCGACATGGCCTTTCTCGTGGCCGATCTTGAGCCGCAGCGCGCCAAGGGCGTCGTTCACCACCTTGGCGCGGTCGGCGCCGAAGAAGACGAGGTCCCCGTTCTGCGCCCCGGTCCGCTCCATCACTGCGCGCAAGGCGGCTTCGGAGAGGTTTTTGACGATGGGCGACTGCAGGCCGGCTTCGTTCAACTGGCTGACGTCGTTGACCTTGATGTAGGCGAGGCCCTTGGCGCCGTAGATCTTGACGAACTCCGTGTACGCGTCGATCTCGCTGCGGCTGAGCGCGGCGCCCCCGGGAATCCGCAGCGCCGCGACGCGGCCTTTGGGGTCGTTGGCCGGGGTCGCGAATACCTTGAACGCGACGTCCTTCATGACGTCGCCGACGTCGACGATTTCCAGTGTCACCCGCATGTCGGGCTTGTCGGAACCGTAGCGGTTCATCGCCTCGGCATAGGTCATGCGCGGGAAGGCGGCCGGCAGGTCGATATCCTGCGCCTTTTTCATCATGTCGCGGATCATGCCCTCGACCAGGGCCATGATTTCCTCCTCGCCCATGAACGAGGTCTCCAAATCCACCTGCGTGAATTCGGGCTGGCGATCGGCGCGCAGGTCCTCGTCGCGGAAACATTTGGTGATCTGGAAGTAGCGGTCGACGCCGGACACCATCAGGAGCTGCTTGAAGAGCTGGGGGCTCTGCGGCAGGGCGTAGAACATGCCGTCATGCACGCGGCTCGGGACCAGATAATCGCGCGCGCCTTCCGGCGTCGAGCGCGTCAACATCGGCGTTTCGACTTCCATGAAGCCGTGTGCGTCGAGGTAGTCGCGCATGATCTTGGAGACACGATAGCGCAGCTTGAGGTTCTTCTGCATCGGCTCGCGACGCAGGTCGAGGTAACGGTACTGCAGCCGGATATTCTCGTTGATGTTGTCGTCGTCGATCTGAAACGGCGGCGTCAGCGACGGGTTCAGCACTTCCAGGTCCTGCGTCAACACTTCGACCATCCCGGTCGGCAGGTTCGGATTTTCCGTCCCGGCCGGGCGCGGGCGGACCTTGCCTTCGACCTTCAGCACGAACTCGGCGCGCACGTCCTCCGCGAGCTTGAACGCCGCGGGCGTATCGGGATCGATCACGACCTGCACCATGCCTTCGCGGTCGCGCAGGTCGATGAAAATCACGCCGCCGTGGTCGCGACGCCGGTGCGCCCATCCGCACAGGGTGACCGTGTTGCCGACGTCGGCGGCCGTGACGGCGCCGCAGTAGTGAGTACGCATGTTCGTTTTCCTATTGGATACCCCGCGGGTCGCCGGAGACGACGCCCATCGAGACAATATATTTGAGCGCGCGGTCGACCGGCACAGACAGCTCGATGACCTCGCTCTTTTTCACATAAAAATAAAAACCGTTGACTGGGCTCGGCGTGGTCGGGATGAAGACCGCGACGTGCTCGTCCGGCAGGGCGCGCGCGACTTCGTCGGGGACGTTGGTCTGAAACGCCAGCGACCAGGCCTGCGGATGCGGATAGCGCACGAGCAGGACTTTTCGGAAGGCGTGGCCGCTGCCCGACAGCAGGGTGTCGGACACCTGCTTGACCCCACCGTAGATCGTCTTGACGACCGGGATGCGGATCAACAGGCGCTCCCACAGGCCGATGATCTTGTTGCCGAAGAAATTGGTCGCGAACACCCCGGTAAGCACGATCACGAGCAGCGTCAGGACCACGCCGAGCCCGCGAACGCGCACGCCGATCAAGGCTTCGGGCTGCCATTCCGCCGGCAGCACCATCAGGCTCTGGTCGAGCGTGCCGATCAGCAGATCGAGCACCCACAAGGTAATCCCCAGTGGCACCCAGATCAGCAGGCCGGTAATGAAATAACGCTTCATGCTTCAGTCGGAAACAAAGAAGCGGACGGCTCGCACCGCCCGCTTCCCGATTCAGGCACCCTTGGTCAGTTACACGCCGGACACGCGCCCGTGCCGCAGGCGTGGGAAGGCGCCTCGGTCTTGGTCTCGGCCGGCTTGCTGGCGCCGCCTTTGAAATCGGTCGCGTACCAGCCGGTTCCCTTGAGCGCGAAGCCGGCGGCCGTGAGCTGCTTGGCGTAGCCTTCCTTGCCGCAGGACGGACAGACGGTCAAAGGCGCATCAGACACTTTTTGCATTTCGTCCTGGGCGAAGCCGCAGGCGCTACATTTGTAAGCATAGATCGGCATGAAAATTCTCCGACAATCAAGAAGTTGCGCCATTATACCCGGGCGCTCGCGACTCCCCAAGGTACAGATAAATTACGTCGTCGCCCTGGCCGCTACCAAGCGAGAGCTACGCTGCCGTAGAGACGGCGGCTGAAGCGGTTGGTATCGCGAAACTCCTGGTAACCCTCGCCGAGATTCTGGCCGACGAGCGCCGCCTCCACGTCGCGGCCCTGCCATTTCCAGCGCTTTGCGAGGCGCGTGTCGACGCGTGTATATCGCCGGGTGTCATCACCTTCGGTCAGCCATTTAACCGCGTCGGTTCCCCACACGCCGACGCTCGTTTCCCACCCGCTGCCGAACCGATAGTTGGCGAGCAGCCCCCACGAGTTGCGCGGGGTGGAAAGCGGAATGTCCACGGTGTGGTTTTCTCGATGCGTGTCCGCGGTCGTGAAGACGCGGGCGAAGTGTGCGTGGACATCGAGCCGTGCAACCGGCTTCCAGCGCAGTTGGAATTCCCCGCCCTGGGACCACGCCTGGCCGATGTTCTCGTACCTGAATTCGCTGACCCTGATGGCATCGCCGCTAAAAAAATCGCTCTTTTGCTGGCCGATGAAATTTCCGATCTTGTCCCGAAACAGGCGCAGATCGAACTCCAGACGGGCGGGACGCCAATAACCGACGTAGCCGATCTCGCGCGACAGGATGCGTTCCGGGTCCAGGCCCGGCGAAGGCACGGTAACCACGTCGCCGACCGTGCCGTCGTCCAGGACAAGAACCTGGTTGCCTTCCTCCTCGAAAAACGTCGGCGAACGGTAAGCCTGGGAGACCCCGAGTCGGACCACATGCCCGGGCGCCAGCGTAAAGTTCGCCGCGATCCTGGGGGAGAGATCGGTGCCGGTGAAGTAATGGTGTTCGAGCATGGCCCCCGCTTGCAACAGCAGGCGTTCGGCGGCGCGCCATTCGATGTTTGCAAACGCGCGCGCCAGTTCACCGCGCAACGTGCTGCCCGAGTTGTAACTCTGAGGGCTCTTGACCGACTCCTGGCGCAGTTCACCGCCCCACACCGCGCGCAGGGCCGGGGACCACTGCTCGGTGACCTGTAACTCGATATTGCTGCGCGACTGGGTCAGATAACGGTCCACGACGACGACATTCCCAAGGACGTTTCCGACGGTGTCGGCGTCGAACCGGTTCTGGCTGTGGTAGGCCTGCAGCCGCCACTCGCGCCGCTCGGATTCGATCTTGTGATAAGCCAGTTGTAGATAGAGCGCGCGCGAGTCCTGATCGATCGGTTCGAGCACGGACGCGGGCGCGGTCGTGCGCGAGCCGCCTTTCCAGTCACCGCGCGAGAGCCCGAACTGCAGCATCAGATCCGAATCTTGAGAGATCTGCCGGTCCACGCGTCCGTTGACGAAATAGGTCTTGCTCGCCTCGAAGTAGCGGCCGTTGTCACCGGTGTCCGCCGGTTTGTCGACGATGTCGCGCTCGAAGCGGTCACGCTGCTGCGCCGAGGCCGTCAGCCGATAACGGAGGTCGCCGCTGCCGCCCCCCTGTCGCACCGTGACCCCGCGCATGTCCTGCTCGCCGGTCTGCATCGACACGTAGGCGCCCGGAACCTGGGCCGCCGCCTTGGTGATGATGTTGATGACCGCGACAAAAGCATTCGCGCCGTGGATCGCCGCATTGGGGCCGCGCACCACCTCGATGCGCTCGATGTCGTCGATCGACAGCGGCAGGTCGGTCCAGTAGACGCTTCCATAATGCGGGCTGTAGATCGAGCGACCGTCGACCAGAACCTGAAAGCGGCGCGAATAGGCATCGGCAAGGCCGTGATAACCGGCGGTCCAGGTGTTGTCACCGGTGTACGCGACCGAAAAACCTGGAACCAGGCGCAGCAGCTCGGGAATGTCGCGAAAGCCGGAGGCGCGGATCATGTCCTGATCGATGACGCTCACCGCGGCCGGCGCGTCGCTCACAGGCTGCGACAGCCGCGAGGCCGACAGCACGACCGGCAGGTCGTCGAAGAACTCCGCTTCGTTTACCTGCGCCAACGCGCTGCCCTGGGCCAGCAGGGTCCCCGCTACCCAAAAGCCGATGTGTATTGGGCTTCTCACTGCATTCGCGCGCTGTGTGCGCCCTCCCCGCTTTATTCGTTATACGCCGCCTCCCGCGGCCCGGGCCGTGCTGGATCGGATCAGAAGGGAATGTCGTCGTCCATGTCGTCGAATCCGCTACTCGCCGGCCGTTGCGGCGCGGCGGGTGCGTTGCCGCGCGGCTGGCTGCGCGCGGCGGACTGGTTGAAACCGCCGTCGTCCATGTCGGCCACGCCGCCGCCGCTGCGCCCACCGAGCATCTGCATGCGGTCGCCACGGATCTCGGTGGCATATTTCTCGATGCCTTCCTTGTCGGTGTATTTCCGGGTGCGGATCGAGCCTTCGACGTAGACCTGCGAGCCTTTTTTCAGGTACTGCCCGCACACTTCCGCGGTGCGGCCGAAGAAGCTCACGCGGTGCCACTCGGTCTGCTCGACCATCTGTCCGGTCTTGTCCTTGTACTTGTCGGTCGTGGCAATGGCGAGGTTCGCGACAGCCTCTCCGCTCGGCAAGTAGCGCATTTCGGGATCGCGTCCCAAATTGCCGACCAGAATGACTTTGTTGACGGATGCCATGTTTTTCCCCGTGATGAGTTGGATTGTTCGAGCTGGGCCTTGCGAATTCTATCAGGCCCCCCGCTCAGGCAGTGGCTGCTTCGAGCACGCTGCGCGCGCCGGCCTCGTCCCAGCCCGCAATGCTGACCTTGAGCATGGCGACGCCTTCTTCGGCGAGCACGACGGCCTCGACGACGCCCGGCACCCGGGCGAGCTGCGCCTTCAGCAGCGCGGCCTGATCGGTCGGCATGGCGCCGACGCGGAACATGCGCGTCTTGATCGCCGGGGGCGGCGCCATGGACAGGCTGGCGATCAGCCACGCCGCCATCAGGATCACGCAAAACAGGAATACCGCGCTGAAGCCGTGGTGCTGAGCCAGCCACCCCCCGAATACCCCGCCGAAGAAGAGTCCCAGCGCCTGCGCCGTGTTGTAGACCCCCATCGCAGTCCCCTTGGCCGACGCCGGCGCGAGTTTGGAAATCAGGGAAGGGAGGCTCGCCTCGAGCAGGTTGAACGCAACGAAGTAAAAGAACAGCGCCCAGACGATGCCCCAGAAATAACTGACGCCGAGCGCCAGGCCGATCTGAGCGAGCAGCATCAGGGCCACTGCGCCAACGAAAACAGGTTTCATACGGCCGCGCTTCTCGCCGTAAACGATCGCCGGGACCATCAGCACGAACGAGCCGAGCAATACCGCCAGGTAGACGAGCCAGTGCTGGGCGACGTCCAGACCGGTGTTCTTCAACGCCACGGGCACCACGACGAACATCGCCATCTGTGCCGCGTGCAGCGCGAAAATGCCGAAGTCCAGCCGCGCCAGCTGTCCGTCTTTCAGCACGTCGAGCAGCTTTGCCGGGTTGGCCTCGGCATCGGCATGGAAGTGGGTGTCGGCCGGATCGGGCACCCAGGTGCGGACCACCCAGATCGCGGCGAGCGCGAGGATGCCGGTGAGCGCGAAGATGCCGGGCACGCCGATCACGCGGTTGAGCGCGGGGCCTACAACCAGCGACGAGGCGAAGGCGACGCCGATCGTCGACCCGATCATCGCCATGGCCTTGGTGCGGTGTTCCTCGCGCGTGAGATCGGCCAGCAGGGCCGTCACTGCCGCGGAGATCGCCCCGGCGCCTTGTAGCGCGCGCCCGGCGATCGTCCAATAGATATCGCTCGCCGTCGCGGCCAAGAAACTGCCCGCGGCGAAGACGACAAGCCCGAAGATGATGACCTTTTTACGTCCGATGCGGTCTGACGCCATGCCGAACGGGATCATGAGCAGGGCCTGCGTCAGGCCGTACATGCCGAGCGCGAGACCGACTAGCGTGTGGCTCTGCCCGCCCGGCAGATCCTGGGCATAGAGCGCGAATACCGGCAGGATCAGGAACATGCCCAGCATGCGCAACCCGAAAATCATCGCGAGACCGGATGCGGCGCGCTTCTCAGTGCGGTTCATGCTCTCGGTCAGGTCGATCTGCGCCACGACTGGATACGGTGATTTACGGAAGTCCGTTATATTAGCAGGTTGCGAATTACGCTCGCCGCCCTAACCGATGGCCGTCAGACAATGGAATTCATCCGCATCCGTGGCGCCCGCACGCACAATCTCAA
>CBJMYK010000066.1:0-8255 GCA_966433795.1 uncultured Thiobacillus sp.
ATTTTTCGGTATCGGAAAAAATGATGCCTGTTTCACTGAAGCGCGCGTCGGTGTCGCTCCACACGTAGTAGTCGCGTTTGATCGATCCGGGCGGCGCGCGCCGCGCGGCCTGGAACCACGGGTGCTGGTCCGAGGTGTGGTTGACGACCAGCTCGGTGATCACCCGCAGGCCGCGCTGGTGCGCTTCCTCGATGAATCTGCGGAAGTCGGCCATGTCCCCGAACGAGGGATGAAGATTGTGATAATCCGAAATGTCGTAGCCGTCGTCGCGCCCGGGCGAGGGATAGAACGGCAGCAGCCAGAGCGCGTTCACGCCCAGTTCCTGCAGGTAATCGAGCTTGTTGATCAGCCCCCGGAAGTCGCCGGCCCCGTCGCCGTTGGCGTCGAAGAACGCCTTGACGTGCAACTCGTAGACAATTGCATCCTTGTACCAAAACGGATCATTTTCTTCCATTCGATTCCTGCAGCAGACGGGAAAGCGGGAGCCGGTGCGCGCACGCACCCGCTCCTAAAGATAGACAAATATGCTCCGTCGCGCAGGCGGCCGCGGGCCTAGGCACGGCCGGCGGGTATGAACGGGCCGCGCTCGGCTACCTAAATGCCGCGAAATCCCTTAATCTGCCGGTTGCTCGCACGACAGTGATGCCCGCATCGGCGCCGCCGGCGAGCGTGGTTTCGACATCACAATAATTCTTGGAGGAGTTTTATATGCGTAAGCTGCTTGTCACCAGCGCTCTGGCATCGGCCATGGCCATGTCGGCACCCGCGTCCGCGGGCTTTTTCGATTTCACGCTCGCGCCTTATCTCGGCGCGAGCGCCGGTGAATCGACGACTGATTCCTGCATCACGGGCACCTGCGACGACGCCGATACCGCCTGGAAGGTCTACGGCGGTCTCGAAGTCAACGAATTCATTTCGATGGAAGTCGGCTACGTCGAACTCGGCGAAGTCGAGTACAGCGCCCCCACCGGCACGCGCGGAACCCACGGCATGATCCTGCAACTGGTCGGTTCCTACGCGCTCGGTCCCAAGTTCACACTGCTCGGACGCGGCGGCATGAACATATTGAATACCGAAGTCGAAGGCGCCATCGCGGGCGCGAGCGGTAACGAAGGTGACACCGACGTTTCATGGTCGCTTGGCCTTGGCGCGCAATACAACTTCACCAAATCGGTCGGACTGCGCGTCGAGTGGGAACGCTACTTCGAAGTCGGCGACCCCGACAGCACGCGTGAAGCCGACATCGACCTCGTGACCGCCGGCGTCGTTTACAAGTTCTGAATCCTGGCGAAGCGTATAAAAAATGGGGGCGCGAGCCCCCATTTTTGTTTCGGGTCGCGACGCGCAGCTTCAGCTGACTTCGTCGATCCAGGCCATCTGGATCGCTTCGAGAATCTTCTCGCCCGAGTGATTGGGATCATCGTCGAAGTCCGGCAATTCCATCACCCAGGTGTGCAGATCGGTAAAACGGATCGTGCGCGGATCGATTTCCGGGTGAGCCTCGGCGAGTTCGATTGCAATGTCCAGCGTGTCGGTCCACTTCATATCAATGCCCTTCTTTCACCATATTGATGGTGTATTTCGGAATTTCGATCACGAGGTCCTTGTCGGAAACCCGCGCCTGGCAGGACAAGCGCGACTGCGGCTCGAGTCCCCACGCCTTGTCGAGCAGATCATCCTCGTCTTCACTCGACGGCGCCAGCGAATTGAAGCCTTCACGGACGATCACGTGGCAGGTGGTGCAGGCGCAGGACTTCTCGCAGGCATGTTCGATCTCGACGCCGTTCGCGAGCAGCGTATCGCAGATCGTTTCACCTGTTTTCGCTTCGATCACGGTGCCTTCAGGGCAGAGTTCGACGTGGGGCAGTACGATGAGTTGGGGCATGATATTTTCGTAGGGCTGATTTCGTGCGGTCAAGCCGCGTCTAAGAAGCGCTGCGGGATCCTGGCGTTCAACCGAAGGTCTCGAGCTTCTGCCCGGCCATCGCCCGTTTCACGTTTTGATCCATGCGGCGCTGGGCAAATTCCGTGGTCGCAGCGTTCAAGGCTTCGATGCCGCGCTTGATTGCCTGATGATCGGCTGCGGCCATCAGTCTTTCGAGGTCGGCAATGCCCGCCTCGATGACCGCCCGCTCCGCAGCGTCCAGGAGCGCACCGTCTTCATCCAGCGCGGCGCGCGTCGCGGCGATCAGACCCTGGGCCTCGACGATCTGCTCGTTGAGCGCGCGCGCGTACATGTCGTCCTTGGCGTGGGTGAAAGCGTCCTTCAGCATCCGCGTGATGTCCTCGTCGGCCAGCCCATACGACGGTTTGACCTGGATGCTGGCCTCGACGCCGGTGCTCTGTTCGCGCGCCGACACTGCGAGCAAACCGTCGGCGTCTACCTGGAAGGTCACGCGGATGCGCGCCGCGCCCGCGACCATCGGCGGGATGCCGCGAAGTTCGAACCGCGCCAGCGAGCGGCAATCCGCCGCGAGCTCGCGCTCACCCTGCAGCACATGCACGCTCATCGCCGTCTGCCCGTCCTTGAAGGTCGTGAAATCCTGCGCGCGCGCGGTCGGAATCGTGGTGTTGCGCGGAATGATCTTCTCGGTGAGCCCGCCCATGGTCTCGAGACCCAGCGAGAGCGGGATAACGTCGAGCAGCAGCCAGTCGTCGCCGCCCCGGTTGCCTGCGAGCACGTCGGCCTGCATCGCCGCGCCGAGCGCGACGACCTTGTCGGGGTCGAGATTAGTGAGCGGCGTCTGCTTGAAGAAATCGGCGACGGCCTGGCGGATGCACGGCATACGCGTGGAACCGCCGACCATCACGATGCCCTTCACCTCGGCCGCCGTCAGTCCGGCGTCACGCAGTGCCTTGCGGGTAGGTGCGAGTGTCTTCGCGACGAGACTCGCGGTCATCGCGGTGAAGTCGCGCTGCGTAAGCGTCGCGTCCATCATCTCGCCGGTCGACAGCACGGCGGTGACGCGGACTTCGCTGTGCTCGGTCAGCGCCTCCTTGGCGTCTCGTGCCTTGGTCAGCAACAAGCGCGCATCGCCCGCGGAAAGCGGCGCGAAACGGCCTTGCTCAAGCATCCAGCAGAACACGCGCTGGTCGAAATCGTCGCCGCCGAGCGCCGAATCGCCGTTGGTCGCCAACACCTCGAAAACGCCGCGTGACAGCCGGAGAATCGAAATATCGAAGGTGCCGCCGCCAAGATCGTAGACCGCGTAAACGCCTTCGGAGGCATTATCGAGACCGTAGGCGATCGCGGCCGCGGTGGGTTCGTTGAGGAGCCGCAGCACGTTGAGGCCCGCGAGGTGCGCCGCGTCCTTGGTCGCCTGGCGCTGCGCGTCGTCGAAGTAGGCGGGCACCGTGATCACCGCGCCGACCAGTTCCCCGCCCATCGAGGCTTCGGCGCGCTGCCGCATTACCTTCAGAATCTCAGCCGAAATTTCGACCGGGCTTTTCACACCGGCGGCGGTCTTGATCTGCACCATGCCCGGCGCATCGACGAAGCGGTAAGGCAGGCTCGCGATGTCGTCGATGTCGGCCAGCCCGCGGCCCATGAAACGCTTCACCGAGACGATCGTGTTGTGCGGGTCGAGGTTCTGCGCCGCCTGCGCGGCGTAACCCACGTCGACCTCCCCATCGGGACGGTAGCGGACAACCGAAGGCAACAGCGAATGCCCTGCTTCGTCGTCGAGCACGACGGCAAGACCCGAGCGCACCGTCGCCACGAGCGTGTTGGTCGTCCCAAGATCGATGCCGACCGCGAGGCGATGCTGATGCGGCGCGCTCGACATCCCGGGTTCGGAAATCTGCAACAGGGCCATGCCTAAGCTTCCAGTTCTTCGTAAACGTCGCCGACCTCGGCGATGAGTTTGTCCATGAATCGCAGCTGGCGCACCGCTTCCGACGCCGCGGCATAATCGTGCGCGGTGTCGATCAATTCGGCGAGATCGGCTTCGATGCGGCGCTGGGCAAGGCGCAACTCCTCCGCCAGCGCGTCGAGCGCGTCAATGCGCTTGCCGGAACGGGCCGCGTCGATCGCCTCGCGCCATTCCATCTGCTGCATCAGAAAATCCTGCGCCATTTTCGTATTGCTTGCGTCGAATGCGTCGATGCCGTGCAAGCGCAGCAGGTAGACACCCCGACTGACCGGATCGCGAAGCGTGCGAAACGCTTCGTTCACCTGGGTCGCCCATTGCATCGCGACGCGTTGCTCGGCGTCAGGTTGCGCCGCGAAACGGTCCGGGTGCACGGTGTTCTGCAATTCGCGGTAAGCCGAGTCGAGCTGAGTCCGATCGAGCGCGTATGACTGCGGCAGACCGAATAGCTCGAAGTGGGTTTGCTTGAAATCCATTTGACGGTCGCTCTTCACAGGGCTGGCGTACAGGCTCGTCCGGCCGCCGGCTCCCGCTGCCGGCAGCCTGTGACGCGCGGCCCGAAACCGGACTGCAGGGCTCAGACGTTGAACGACTCGCCGCAGCCGCACGCGTCCTTGACGTTGGGGTTGTTGAACTTGAACCCTTCGTTCAGCCCCTCGCGTGCATAGTCGAGCTCGGTCCCGTCGAGGTAGGGGAGACTTTTGGGGTCGACGAACACGGTGACTCCGTAGCTGGTGAACACCTCGTCGCCCTCGGGCGTCTCATCGGCGAATTCCAGCTTGTACGCCATTCCGGAGCAGCCGCTGGTCCGCACGCCGAGACGGATGCCGACGCCCTTGCCGCGTTTGGCGAGGAAGCTGGTGACGTGTTGCGCTGCGCGCTCGGACAAAGTGACGGCCATGGCTTACTCCAGACCCTTCTTCTGCTTGTAATCGGCGACTGCCGCCTTGATCGCGTCTTCGGCGAGAATCGAACAGTGAATCTTGACCGGCGGCAGCGCGAGCTCTTCCGCGATCGCCGTGTTCTTGATTTCCATCGCCTGATCCAGCGTCTTGCCCTTGACCCACTCGGTCACCAGCGACGACGAGGCGATCGCCGATCCGCAACCGTAGGTCTTGAATTTCGCGTCTTCGATCACGCCGTCCTTGCCGACCTTGATCTGCAGCTTCATCACGTCGCCGCACGCGGGCGCGCCGACCATGCCGGTACCGACGCCTTCGTCTTCCTTGTTGAAAGCGCCGACGTTGCGCGGATTTTCGTAATGGTCGAGTACTTTATCGCTGTAGGACATATTCGTTCTCCTTCACTTCACTTCAATGTGCAGCCCACTGCACGGTATTCAAGTCGATGCCTTCCTTGAACATTTCCCACAGAGGGGAAAGCTCGCGCAGCTTGCCGATCTTCTCGTGCAAGAGCTTGATCGCATAGTCCACTTCTTCCTCGGTCGTGAAGCGGCCGATCGAAAAACGGATCGAACTGTGGGCCAGCTCGTCGCTGCGGCCCAGGGCACGCAGCACGTACGAGGGCTCGAGGCTCGCGGAGGTACAGGCGGACCCTGACGAAACGGCCAGATCCTTGATCGCCATGATCAGCGACTCGCCTTCGACAAAGTTGAAGCTGACGTTGAGGTTGTGCGGCACGCGGCGATCGAGGTCACCGTTCAGGTGCACTTCCTCGATGTCCTTGAGCCCCGCATAGAGCCGATCACGCAGCATGCGGATGCGCTCGTTCTCGGTCGCCATCTCTTCGCGGGCAATGCGGAACGCTTCGCCCATGCCGACGATCTGGTGGGTCGCGAGCGTGCCCGAGCGCATACCCCGCTCGTGTCCGCCGCCGTGCATCTGCGCCTCGAGCCGGATACGCGGCTTGCGCCGGACGTAGAGCGCGCCGATGCCTTTGGGACCGTAAGTCTTGTGCGCCGAGAACGACATCAAGTCGACGGGAAGCGTCTTCAGGTCGATCGGCATCTTGCCGGTCGCCTGGGCAGCGTCGACGTGGAAGATCACACCCTTCTCGCGGCAGATCTTGCCGATCGCGTCGAGATCCTGGATCACACCGATTTCGTTGTTGACCGCCATTACCGAGGCCAGCACCGTGTCGGGGCGGATCGCGGCGCGGAACTCGTCGAGGTCGAGCAGGCCATTTTCCTTGACGTTGAGATAGGTCGCCTCGAAACCCTGGCGCTCCATTTCGCGCACGGTGTCGAGCACGGCCTTGTGCTCCGTGCGGACCGTGATGACGTGCTTGCCCTTGGTCGACGCGTAGAAGTGGCCGGCGCCCTTGATCGCGAGATTGTTCGATTCCGTGGCCCCCGAGGTGAAAACAATCTCCTTCGGGTCCGCGCCGACCAGCGCCGCGACGTGGCCGCGCGCCTCTTCAACGGCGGCCTCGGCCTCCCAGCCGAAGGGGTGCGAGCGCGACGCCGGATTGCCGAAGTGCTCGGTCAGATACGGGATCATCTTGGCGGACACGCGGGGATCGACCGGAGTCGTTGCGGAATAGTCGAAGTAAATCGTTTTCATCGTTTTGCCTTAATCTATCGTTTCACACCGCGAGCGTCATTTTCGGCGCGCGACGGTCCTGAAGCACCTTTTCCTTGCATTCGTCCTGCTTGGCGACCAGCGAAGCGAGCGTAACGTTGTCGAGATAGTCGTAGATGTGGGAATTGAGCCCCACCCACAAGTCGTGCGTCAGACAGCGGTGCTCGTCATGGCAATTTTCCTTGCCCCCGCACTGGGTCGCATCGATCGGTTCGTCGACTGCGCGGATGATGTCGGCGACGCTGACCTCGGCCAGGGGTTTGGCGAGATAATAGCCACCCCCCGGCCCGCGCACGCTTTCGACCAGCTCGTGGCGACGAAGGCGGCTGAAGAGCTGCTCAAGATAGGACAGGGAAATGTCCTGGCGCTCACTGATGCCTGCCAGCGTCACCGGATTTTTACCGCCGCGCAGGGCCAGATCCAGCATGGCCGTGACCGCGAAGCGACCTTTGGTGGTCAACCTCATGTCTCTTTCTCCTGAAATTTCGCTCGAACTATAAAATTCCCGAGCAATTCAGTCAACTATTCCTTACCCTAGCAATTTAGTCAACTATTTTGTTCAGATAGTTCGCATCGAAATCGTCGGGCTTGTCCTGGCCCGCCGGCATCTCCACGCCGAGTTTCTGCAGCTGGGCCAGGATCATTTCGAGCCGATGGTCGATATGCGCCGAATGGTCGATGAGGCCGTGAATGGCCTTGATCACCGGGTCGTTCATATCGGCCGAAATCGCATAGGCCGAAAAGCCGAGTTTCTCGGCCTGACGGTTGCGCTGCTTCTCCGCCGCGCTGTCGAGGATGCGCGCCGGGATTCCGACGGCGGTCGCGTCCTCCGGGACGTCCTTCACCACGACCGCGTTCGACCCGACGCGCGCGTTGGGGCCGATGGTGATGGGACCGAGGATCTTGGCCCCTGCACCCACGACCACGCCGTTCATCAAGGTCGGATGGCGCTTGCCCTTGTTCCAGGACGTGCCGCCGAGCGTTACCCCGTGGTAGAGCGTGCAGTCGTCACCGATTTCGGCAGTCTCGCCTATGACCACGCCCATTCCATGGTCGATGAAGACGCGGCGCCCGATCGTCGCGCCGGGATGGATTTCGATTCCGGTGAGCCAGCGGCCCAGGTGCGAGGTGAAGCGCGCGAGCCACTTCCACCGCAGGCGCCATAGCCTATGCGCCAGACGGTGGATCAGGACCGCGTGAAACCCGGGGTAGGTCGTGACCACTTCGAACGTGGAGCGCGCCGCGGGATCGCGGTCGAAGACGACGGCGATATCTTCCTTCAATTGGCTGAACAGGCTCATGCGGCGAGAATGCTATTTCCTAGTATTTTAGTCAACTATTCAGCTTGCTGGTTCCGGCCGCGGCCCGCCTCGCGCTTGGCCTCCTGCGCGGCGGTCAGGATGCCGCGCAGGATGTTCACTTCTTCCTTTGCCAGGCGGGTGCGCGCAAACAGGCGGCGCAATTTGAGCATGAGCTTGCCGGGGGAGCCGGGGTTGAGGAATTCGAGTTCCGCGAGCGCGGTTTGCAGGTGAGCGTAGAAGTTCTCGATTTCGACACCGCGCGCGGCGTCGATTTCGGGCGCCGGCCACGACGGGCGCCTAAGCCAGGTCTGGCGGATCTCGTAGCTCAACACCTGGACCGCCGCGGCGAGATTGAGCGAACTGTAGTCGGGATTGGCAGCGATCGTCACGAGCCCTTGGCACAGGCTCAATTCCTCGTTCGACAGCCCGCTGGTTTCGTTACCGAACACCAGCGCGACCGGGCTCGTCTGCGCTTCGCCGAGCAAGCGGACCGCGGCGTCGGCGGGGGTAAGAACCTCGGCGACGATGTCACGGCGCCGCGCCGA
>CBJMYK010000067.1:0-8231 GCA_966433795.1 uncultured Thiobacillus sp.
CTGATGGACGGCGTTCACGGCATCGAACGCTGCGAGACGGTGACGGCACAGGCGCTGCAGGCCGTGTTCGCCGAACTCGACGCCCATGGTGTGCTGTTCGAGGGTATGCTGCTGAAACCGAACATGGTGATCGCCGGCAAGAAGTCCGCCCGTCAGGCCGGTGTTCACGAAGTCGCCGACGCCACCTTGCGCTGCCTGCGGCGCTATGTGCCGGCGGCCGTGCCCGGAATCGTGTTTCTCTCGGGCGGACAGAGCGCCGAGGAGGCGACCGAGCATCTCAATGCGATGAACGCGCGGGGCAGGCAGCCCTGGCAGGTCAGCTTCTCCTACGGGCGCGCCTTGCAGGCGCCCGTCCTCGACGCCTGGCGCGGCCAGGAAAGCAACGTCGCCGCGGCGCAGGCGGCGCTGCGCAAACGCGCACGGCTCAATGGCCTGGCGCGCGACGGCGTCTACACGCGGGAAATGGAAAACGAGCCGTGAACCGGCTTTCCGCGGCGCCGAACCCACGCGCCCCCGGCGAAGGCCGCCGCGTGGCCGCAGCGTTGATCGCGGTCCTGGGGGTGCTCGCCGCGGCGGATGCCGAAGCTGCGAGCTCGCGGGTCTGGGCGGCCGGCATCATGGCGCACGACCGCGGCTTTGCGAGCGATGACCACGAGAACGGGGCCGACCTCAATCTCGAGCTGCAGTTCGCGCCGCTTGCCTTTCCCGGTTCGCCGCGACCGCACCTCGGCGCGACGCTCAATTTCAATGGCGATACGAGCGTCGCCTACGCCGGCCTCGGCTTCCGCGTCTGGGACCGGCCGCGCTGGTTCGCCGACGCCAACATCGGCGTGGTCGTGCACGACGGACCGCGGCACAAGGACCCGGTGCGCTGCGAACAATTCAGCGACTGCGGCTTCGGTACCCGTTACCTGCCGCGGCTCGGCGCCGAGATCGGATACCGGCTGAGCCCGAACGCGTCGATCGGCCTGTTCTACGACCATATGTCGCACAAATGGGTCGTCGAGGGCGAAAACGAGGGGCTCGATCATATCGGCCTGCGCTATTTGCGCGCGTTCTGAGCCGGCCTCGAGTGCCCGAAATATCACCATGAAAAACGGCGGGTTTCCCCGCCGTCATGATCGAACGAGACCCTGTCAGGCCGTTGTGGCGTACTGCTCCTTCGCATGGCGCGCGGCCGCGATCTCGTCGGGCCCGTAGGCCTTGCCGGACCACAGCATTTCGTAGGCGATCTCCTCGTTGCCGTTCTCGCACAGTTCAAGTGCTTTCTCGAAGAGCGGCTGGAAGGTCTCGGAACGATGCGATTTCTCGTGGCTGTCGAAGTCGGTCCAGAAGGTCACGATCAACGCCTCTTTGCCCTTCATCGCGCTTTCGACGGGCTTGCCGATCGTCGAGCCTTCGTTCGAAACGCGACCCGAGTTGAGCGCGACGAAGCCGCCGACGAAGCCGGTATCGGAATGATAGGTCTTGACATTTTCGCACAGGAAGGCGACGCGCTCCTGAAGATCGTCTACGGTGTACTCGGGCTTGAGGACGACCCGGTTGATCGTGACGATGCCATCGCTGGGGAAATTCGCAATCAATCCACTCATGGTTCTCTCCTTGAAAACAGTGAACTACAACGTCATTCTAAGTACCCGAGTATATTAGTCAAGAATTAAATTCTGATGTTCTACTGCCCTGAATATAAATCGCGCTGATGGCTCCATAAGCGATACTTCGCTCAGATGTAGCGCTTCTGCTCGCTGCGCCGGCCGGGCCTCTTCTTCATGATCACGACCCCTTTGGCGACATCGATGTCATCCACCGGGATGTTCTCGTACAGCGGGTTGACCGGTTTCAGCATCCAGCCGTCGTCGCGCTTGACGATCTGGCGAAAGATGTATTCATCGTTGACGAAGGCGACGACGTAGGAACCGTCCTTGACCAGCCCCGAGGGCTCGACGACGATGATTTCCCCTTCCTCGAACTCCGGCATCATCGAGTCGCCGAGCACCATCAGCGCGTACGGCTCGGAGCCCGCGCACTTGCTCGCTTCATTGATGTCCTGGATCGGAATGGTCTTGCGTTCGCTCGTCTCGCTCATGAGGAATTCCTTTTTAATACCCGACTAATCTTGTCAAGATTATAGCCAAAAACGCGGGGGCCCGAATCAGCGTCCGCGCATGAACATCGCGTCGAGTTCCTTGAGGCCGAGCTGGAACCAGGTAGGACGCCCGTGGTTGCACTGGTCGGCGCGCTCGGTCGCTTCCATCTCGCGCAGCAGCGCGTTCATTTCCGGCAGGCTCAACGTGCGGTTGGCGCGGACCGCACCGTGGCACGCCAGCGTTGCCAGAAGCTCGTTGCGTCGTTCCGCCAGAAGGCGCGCAACGCCGAACTCCGCGACTTCGGCGAGCACGGCGCGCGTCAGATCCACCGGGTCGGCGTTCTTCAATAGCCAAGGCACCGAGCGCACAGCGACCGAACTGGGCGAGGTGATTGACAACTCGAAACCGATGTCGCGCAATTGGTCGAGATGGGGCGCGATTTCCGCGACCTCGCGCGGATCGGCCGACAGCGCGACGGGAATCAGCAGCGCCTGCGCCGGGACCGGGCGCCGATCGAGTGCGGCCTTGAGTTTTTCGTAGACCACGCGCTCATGCGCCGCGTGCATGTCCACGAGCACCAGGCCCTGCGCATTCTGGGCGAGCACGTAGACGCCATGCAATTGGCCCAGCGCATAACCGAGCGGCGGCACGCCGGACGGATCGCTCTGCACCGCGGTCGACGATGCGGGTGCGGCCGGTTCCGCCGCTTCAGATCGGAATCCCGAACTGCCGGCCGGCCCCGGCGCCTCGCTTGAAGTCGGGGGCGCGAGGGGCGCATAAAACGCCATCGCGTCGCTAACCTGCAGGGAAATCGCGCCCTGCTCGGACGCGGGGTAGGCCAGCGGCGGTCGCGCACCCGGCGCCGCTTGCACCCCCGCAGCGGGGCCGGCCAGCATCCGCTCGACCGCGTGATAGAGAAACTGGTGGACGCCGCGGCTGTCGCGGAAGCGGATCTCGGTCTTCGCCGGATGGACGTTGACGTCGACGCTCTCCGGCGGCAGCTCGATGAAGAGGCAATAGGCAGGGTTGAGCTGATGGTGCAGCACGTCGCGATAGGCTTCGCGCAGGGCATGGACGATCAGCTTGTCGCGGACGTAACGCCCGTTGACGAAGACGTGCTGTGCGTCGCGGCTCGTACTCGCCGCAGACGGACGGACGACCCATCCCGCTACCCGCAGCGCGCCCGCTGCTGCGTCGACCGCGACCGCATGCCGCTCGAACGCCTCGCCCAGCACCCGGCGCACGCGCGCGGCAGCCGCTTCCGCCTTGAGGCGCAATTGCGCCCGGCCGTTGTGCACGAGCGTGAACGCGACCTGCGGCCATGCGAGCGCGAGGCGCTTCACGGTTTCCGCACAGTGCGCATATTCCGTGGCTTCTGTCTTGAGAAACTTGCGCCGCGCCGGGGTATTGAAGAACAGCTCCTGGATGTCGACCGTCGTGCCACCGCGGCGGGCTGCGGGTGCGGGCGGCCTCAACTGGCCGCCATCGGCGTGGATCACCCAGGCGTGGGCGGCGCCCGCGTGGCGGCTCGTGAGTTCGACGCGCGCTATCGCGGCAATCGAGGCCAGGGCCTCGCCGCGAAACCCAAGACTCGCGACCTGCTCGAGGTCTGCCAGCGTCCCGATCTTGCTCGTGGCATGCCGTGTCAGGGCCAAGGCAAGTTCGTCGCGCGGGATGCCGACGCCGTCGTCGCTGACCCGGATGCGCTTGACGCCGCCCTGCTCGAGCTCGACTTCGATGGCGGTCGCGCCGGCATCGAGGCTGTTCTCGAGAATTTCCTTGAGTGCTGCCGCGGGCCGCTCGACCACCTCGCCCGCGGCGATTTGCGAGATCAGAACATCGGGAAGAATACGGATGCTCACGGCTTGCCGTCGAAGGGGACGCCGCGGCGCGCGGCCATAGCACGCCCGAGCCGCTCGAGTGCATCGGCCCCGAGGTGGGCACGGGCGAGCGGCAGTACACGGGTGTTTTCGAATTCGAGATGGGCGCGATGGAGCGCGACGAAGCGTTGCGCGAGGGCGGCATCGAGTTCGTCGGCCCCGCCAGTCGCGATCCGCTCGAGCTGGCGCCGCAGACGACGCCATGTCTGGGCCTGCTCGTCGTGCTCGTGGCTCAGGAGTTCGACCAGTTCGCAGGCGCCGGGCGCCCCAGCCTGTTCCAGAAGCGGCAACAGATTGCGCTCCTCGTCGTCGTGATGATGGGCCCCGGCGCTATCGAAGTAGGTCAATACGGCGCGCGCCGCGTGCCGCGCCTGCGTGTCGGCGCCGTGTGCCGGCAAGTGCGCGAGCAATTTTTCGAGCGTCGCGCATTGTTTGAGGATGCGCGCGTGACACGCCTCCAGCACCTCGAGCGGCCGATCGAACCCCGGGGCCGCCGCGCCGAGCAGGCTCTCGGTCATGGGTTGCGCGTCAGCCGCGACGGCGCAGTCAGCGGATGTTTGGCGAAGTAATCCTTGACGCCGACGACGATCGCGTCGACGAGTTTGTCCTGGTACGCCGTGTCGTTCAGGCGCTTTTCCTCTTCCGGATTGGAAATGAACGCGGTCTCGATCAGGATCGACGGGATGTCGGGTGCCTTCAGCACCGCGAATCCGGCCTGTTCGACCTGCGCCTTGTGCAGCGTGTTGACGCCGCCGATTTCCTTCAGCACGGCGTGGCCGAGCCTCAGGCTGTCGTTGATCGTCGCGGTCTGCGACAGGTCGAGCAGGGTGCGCTTGAGGAAAGGATCCTTGACGTCGATGTTGATGCCGCCGATCAGGTCGGCTTCATTTTCCTTCTTGGCCAGCCAGCGCGCCGCGACCGAGGTCGCGCCGTTCTCGGATAACGCGAATACCGACGAGCCCCGGGCGTGCGGCTTGATGAAGGCGTCGGCGTGGATCGACAGAAACAGGTCGGCTTTGAGCGCGCGCGCCTTGGTGACGCGTTGCCCAAGCGGAACGAAATAATCGCCGTCGCGGGTCAGCACTGCGTGCATGTTTTCCTGAGCGTCAATCTTCTGCTTGAGCTTCTTCGCCAGCGCGAGCGTGATGTCTTTCTCGCGCGAGCCGGCGGCGCCGAGCGCACCCGGATCTTCGCCCCCATGGCCGGCGTCGATCGCGACCGTGATCAGCCGTACGTACTGCCCCGCTTCGGGTTTGGCCGGCTTCTGGGGTGCGCCTTCGGGATGGAGAGCCACCGTACTGACCGCTGCAGCGCTTCCCTTGACCGGATGCAAATCGATCACGAGCCGGTGGCCATACTGCCCGAGCGGCGCGAGTTCGAATATTGAGGGTTGCACGGCGGCCTTGAGCTCGAGCACCAGACGCATCACACCCGGCCGATTCACGCCGCTGCGGATTGCGCCGACGTAGGGGTCGTCGCCGGTCAACTGCGCCGACAGCGCGTCGAGAGCCGGCCCGGGATCGACGCCTTCCAGATCGATCACGAGCCGGTCGGGATTCGCCAACACGAAATACTTGTGTGCGACAGGGGCCTGCGCCTCGAGCGTGATGCGCGTGTAGTCGACAGAGGGCCACACCCGGCTCGCGGAAAGCTGCAGCGCCTGCGCCCAGCCCGGCAACAACACAGCGCACAGCAGGAAGATTCTTAACACGGCGGGCAACACGTCTCCAGATATTGGGCCCCCAGCGGACTCGTGGCCGCGCATTCGATTTCGCGCGCGTCGTCCGAGATCGTCAGACGAACGATCACGTCGGGCTCGGGCAACCAGCCTGCCGCCTTCTCGGGCCATTCGATCAGGCTCACGACGCGGCCGCCGATATCGCGAAACCCGGCGTCGAGCCATTCGCGGGGGTCGTGCATACGATATAGATCAAAATGATACAGATCAAATGCCGGTAGATTGTAGATCTCGACCAGCGTGTAGGTCGGGCTTTTCACCCGTCCCGGGTAACCGAGTCCACGCAGCATCCCCCGCACGAGCGTCGTCTTGCCGGCACCCAGGTCGCCTTCGAGATAGAAGGTCATGCCGGGCAGCAGGCCCGTCGACAGCCGTGCACCGAACGCGAGCGTCGCGGCTTCGTCGGAAAGGTGGCAGCGGCGCGGCGCGGTATCATCCTTGGCATGCATGAGCAGGACTCACCTTTCGATTTCAGCCGCCTCGCCGGGCAGATCAAACAATGGGGACGCGAACTCGGTTTTGCAGCTATCGGCATTACCGACGCGGACTTGAGCCGCGCCGAAGCGGGCCTGCAGGCTTGGCTGGACAAAGGCTTTCATGGCGAGATGGATTATATGGCGGCGCACGGCACGAAACGCAGCCGCCCCGCCGAACTCGTGCCCGGCACGCTGCGCATCATCAGCGCTCGGCTCGATTACTTCCCGCCCGCCGCGGCCGACCCGGACACGATCCTGGCCACGCCCGACGCGGCCTACGTCTCGCGCTACGCGCTCGGCCGCGACTACCACAAGGTCCTGCGCCAGCGCCTGCAGACGCTGGCCGAGCGCATCCGCGTCGCCGCCGGCGCGCATCATTTCCGCGTCTTCAGCGACAGCGCGCCGGTGATGGAGGTGGAACTCGCGACCAAGGCGGGGCTCGGCTGGCGCGGCAAACATACGCTGCTGCTCAACCGCCAGCACGGCTCGTGGTTCTTCCTCGGCGAAATCTACAGCGACCTGCCCCTGCCCGTCGACGCGCCGGGAGCCGCGCATTGCGGGACCTGCCACGCCTGCCTCGACGCCTGTCCGACGCAGGCCATCGTCGCGCCCTACTCGGTCGACGCGCGGCGCTGCATTTCGTATCTCACGATCGAACTCAAGGGCAGCATCCCGCTGGAATTGCGGCGGCTCATCGGCAATCGCATCTACGGCTGCGACGACTGTCAGCTCGTGTGCCCGTGGAACCGCTTCGCTGGAACCGCGGCGGTACCCGACTTCGCAGTGAGAAACGGCCTCGACAGCGCGCAGCTCGTCGACCTCTTCGCCTGGAGCGAAGCCGACTTCAACGACCGCCTCGCCGGTTCGCCGATCCGTCGCATCGGCCACGAGCGCTGGCTGCGCAACATCGCGGTCGCTCTCGGCAACGCGCCGCCTGCGCCGGCAATCGAAGCGGCGCTCGGCGCGCGCCTCGACCACCCGTCGGCGATGGTGCGCGAACACGTCGCGTGGGCGCTCGCCCGCCAGCAGGGAGGCTAGGCGCCGCGCAGCTCGGCGCGGGCGTGGCGCACCACCGAAGCGCCCGAGCTCAGGGCCAGGCCCGCAAGCACCAGCGCGACAGCGATGTCGGGCCAGCCGTGCGCGGTCGCCCACACGCCGCCGGCGGCACCCATCACCGCGAGATTGCCGAGCGCATCGTTGCGCGAGCATAGCCACACCGAGCGGGCCTGCGCGTCACCCTTCCGGTGCGCATACAACAGCGCGGCGACGCCGACGTTGACGGCCAGCGCCAGCAGACTCACCCATCCCATGATCACCGGCTCCGGCACCACCCCGGCCGACCACTGCCAGGCCGACTTGCCGAGCACGAAGACGCCGTAGCCGATCATCAGCCAGCCCTTCCACAGCGCGGTACGCGAGCGCCAGACCGGCGCGAGTCCGAGCACGAAGAGCGCAACGCCATAGTTGCCGGCGTCGCCCAGGAAATCGACCGCGTCGGCGAGCAGCGACACTGACTGCGCGGCGAAGCTCGCGCCCAGCTCGACCGCGAACATCGCGGCGTTGAGCACGAGCGCAATCCACAACGCGCGCCGGTAACCCGGATCGGGCGCCGGAGCATTGCACACCGAATCGCAGCCGCACTCGCTCATGCGCGCGGTACCGTGCGCCGCGGAGCAACCCGCGGCGGGTAGAATGCCGTCTTTCTCATCGCGCCATCCTGCCACTCATGTCCACGAATGCACACTCCCCTATCGGCGTATTCGACTCCGGCATCGGCGGGCTCACCGTGGTGCGCGCGCTGATGGAGCGGCTGCCCTACGAGGACATCGTCTATTTCGGCGACACCGCGCGCGTGCCCTACGGCGTGAAATCGGTCGAGACGATCGCCCACTTCACGACCCAGATCGCGCAATTCCTGCTGGAAAAGGACGTCAAGCTGCTGGTCATCGCGTGCAACACGATGGCTGCCGTCGCCGCACAGGTCGTCAAGGACCTGTCGGCGGTACCGGTGCTCGACGGAGTCGATGCGGGGGCCGCCTCGGCACGCGGC
>CBJMYK010000068.1:0-8209 GCA_966433795.1 uncultured Thiobacillus sp.
CACGTAGTGGGCCTTGTGGACCTTCTGGATCGGGTAGGCCATCTGGCGGCGGCCCCAGTCCTCCAGGCGGTGGACGTTGCCGCCGCGAGCCGCGATGTTCGCGCGATAGCGCTCGATCATCGCGGGCACCTGCTCGCTCTGATCGGGGTGGACGATAAATACGATTTCGTAATGCCGCATCGAGTTTCCTTTCGGTTCAGCCCCCCGCTGCGGTGCGGTGGAGCAAGGGTTTAAACTGCGAACTAAAAACAATCCCGGAAAACCGGGGACTGCGAATCATACGCTTTTGTCGAAAAAACTCAAAGGAAACGGCCGGTTGCGGAGGGCTCGTCCCGCCATGTAATATTTGTCGATGCTAAATTCTGCAATTAGCCCTCCCTGCCGGCCGCTACTCGCCCGCGGCCGCGCTGCCGGTGGGCACTGCAACCGGCGCCTTTCGCATCGCACCGGCTGATCCCGATGAAACGCTGGACGGTCGAAACGCAAGTTCTGGTCGGATTCGGTCTTGCTGTCGCCGTGTTGGCCGTTGTCGGCGCGAGCCTTTATCGCACTACCGTCAATCTCATCGAAACCAGCGCAGCGGTGTACCGCTCGCAGCAGGCCCTGGCGACGCTCGACCGCATCTACTCGCTCATCAGCCAAGCGGAATCCCGACAGCGGCTTTATCTGCTGTTGGGCGGCGAAATCGACCTTGCGCCGCGCGGAATCGCGCTTAAGCGGACGAACGAGATGCTGGATGAGCTCGGCAAACTCGTCGCCGATGACCCCGCATTGCACGCGCGCCTGCCGGAGCTCCGGCGGCAGATCACAGTCCGGCTATCGATGCTCGAGAAGGTCATGGAGGCCGGCCGCGCCGGCGGCTTCGAGGAGGGTCGCCGGCAGCTCGCCAGAAGCCCGGGGCGCGAGGAGATGCAGAAGCTGCAGGGCCTGATTGCGTTCATGCAGGACGACGTCCGGACCCGCCTCGAGCAACGCCAGCAGGCTGCACAGCACAGCGCCGAGCGCACACTCCTCATGCTCGGCCTGCTGCTGCTTCTCGCTGCCACAGCGCTCGCAGCCCTGTATGCACGCATCCGTCGCGAGAGCCGCGCGCGCCGGGCAAGCGAGGAGCGTCTGCGCGCCGTGGTCGACACCGCGGTAGACGCGATCATCACGATTGACGCTGCGGGCCGTATCGAGAGCTACAACCCGGCCGCCGCGCGACTGCTCGGCTACGCCGCGGCCGAGGTGATCGGCCACAACGTCTCCATGCTCATGCCGGAGCCGGATCGCAGTCGGCATGACGGCTATCTGCGCCGTTACCTGGAAAGCGGCGAACCGCGCATCATCGGTGTGGGGCGCGAAGTGACCGCGCGGCGCAAGGACGGTAGCGCCGTCCCGATCAGCCTGGCAGTGAACGAGATGCACTTGGGGGCGCGTCGCCTGTTCACCGGGATCCTGCACGATCTCACCCAGCGCAAGCGTGCAGAAGCGCGCCAGGCCGAGTTGATCGAAGACCTTCAAGCCGTCAATGAAGAACTGAAGAATTTCGCCTATGTCGTGTCGCACGACCTGAAGGCCCCGCTTCGGGGCATCGGCTCGCTTTCCGACTGGCTCGTCAGTGACTACGCCGAGAAGCTCGACGACCAGGGGCGTGAATACCTCGCGCTGATGAAGAACCGCGTCAGTCGCATGGACGCGCTGATCGACGGAATCCTCGAGTATTCGCGCGTGGGGCGCATCAATGAGACCCATGTCGCGGTAGACCTCAACGCGCTCGTCGACGAAACGGTCCATCTGCTGGCGCCACCCGCCGAAGTGAGCGTCGCGGTCGAGGGCACGCTGCCGACAGTCACGGGCGAGCGAACACGCTTGCAGCAGGTATTCCAGAACCTGATCGGCAACGCGATCAAGCATCGCGACCGACCCGCGGGGCGCGTCCGCGTTGCGTGCGCGGACGCCGGCGACGCGTGGCAGATCAGCGTCGCCGACGACGGTCCCGGCATCGACGCGCGGCACCACGAGCGCGTCTTCCAGTTGTTTCAGGTATTGACGCCGCGCGACCGGAAGGAAAGCACGGGCGTAGGGCTCGCGCTTGTCAGGAAGATCATCGACCTCTGCGGCGGCAAAGTCTGGGTCGAATCGATGCCAGGCAAAGGCAGCACATTTTTCTTTACGCTGCCGAAAGGCGGTCCCGCCGCAAAAAATGGAGAACATCGCGCATGAAGAACCCAGGGAAGCCGATCCTGCTCGTGGAGGACGACCAGATCGACACGATGACCGCCATCCGCGCGCTCAAGGAGCTGCACGTCACCAACCGGGTCGAGCACGTGGAACACGGGGAGGCGGCGCTGGAGTACCTCAGAGATGCGAGCAAGGAGCGTCCCTGCCTGATCCTGCTCGACCTCAACATGCCCGTGATGGGCGGGATTGAGTTTCTGCGCACGGTCAAAGGCAATGGCCTCGACCTCAAACGCATCCCGGTCGTGGTGCTGACTACATCCGAGGAGCAGCAGGACAAGGTCGAGAGTTTCAACCTGTGCGTGGCCGGATACATCAGAAAGCCGGTGGACTATCAGCGCTTCGTCGAAACCATGCGCACGATCAACGCCTACTGGACCGTGAGCGAGATGCCCGAGTGAGCGCGCCGTGAGCCGGACCGCCATACGTCTGCTGCTGGTCGAGGACGACCAGGTCGATCGCCTGGCCTGTCGTCGCGCGCTCGACACACACCCGGACTACGCCTTCGAACTGATCGAAGCCGAAACCGGAAGCGAGGGCGCTCGCCGCATCCTGGACCAGCATCCGGACCTGATCCTGCTCGACTACGAACTGCCCGACCTGGACGGACTCGAATTCCTCGCCGAGCTTCAGCGCGACGGCGGGGAGACGACGGTGCCGGTGGTGATGCTCACCGGCGCCGACAACCTCGGGCTGGCGGTGGAAGCGATGCGCCGCGGCGCGCGCGACTACCTGGTCAAGGACAGCGATCGTCGCTACCTGACCCTGCTCCCCGCGGTGATCGAACGTGTGCTGCGCGAGCAACGCCTGCGCACCGACAAGCGCGCCGTCGAGACCAAGTTTCGCACCCTGGTCGAACAGATCCCGGCCATCACCTACATGGCCGACCTCGATGTGCCCGGGCGGCTGCTCTACATCAGCCCGCAAGTGCGCCAGCTGGGGTTTACGCCCGAGGGACGACTGGCCGTCGGAGCGGGATTACTGGACGTGATCCACCCGGAAGACCGCCCGGCCGTACAGGACGCCTACGCGGCGAGCTCCGCCGCTGGCACGCCGCTGCGCTGCGAATATCGGATCACGACCCGGGACGGGGAAACGCGTTGGCTTCTCGACGAGGCGCGGATCGTGCCCGATGCCTGCGGCGCGCCGCTCTTCCTGCAAGGCGTCCTGATCGACATCACGGACGACAAGCAACGTGAGGAAGAACTGTGGCGTCACCGTCAGCATCTGGAAGAGATGGTTGCCGAACGTACCGTCCAATTGGAGCGACAGGCCAATTTGCTCGAGTCCGCGAACGCCAGCCTCTTGAAGGAAGTCGACGAGCGCCGCCTCGCCGAACAGGCGGTGCGCGTGACGGAGGCGCGCTTCCGCCTGCTTCTCGAGTCGGCGGGCGAGGGGATTTACGGGCTCGACACCGAGGGACGCTGCATTTTTGTCAACAACGCCGCGCTCGACATGCTCCAGTTCACCCGCGACGAGTTGCTCGGCCGCCCGACCCACCCTTACCTTCATCACAGCCGCCGTGACGGCACGCCCTGCCCCGTGGAAGAGTGCCCGATCTATGACGCGTTTCGCCCAGGGATCGCGCAGCGAGGAATGATCGAAGCCCTCTGGCGCAAGGACGGCAGCATGATGATCGCAGAGTATTCGTCGTACCCGCTGCGCGAAAACGACGACGTCAGCGGGGCAGTCCTGGTGTTCCGTGACGTGACCGAGTCTCAGGCCGTCGCCGATCGGCTCGCGTGGCAGGCGTCGCACGACGCTTTGACCGGGCTCGTCAACCGCCAGGAATTCGAACGCCGCCTCGGTCACGCGCTCGACAGCGGGCGGCGCGACAAGTGCTCCCACGCGCTTTGTTATCTCGACCTCGACCAGTTCAAGGTCGTCAATGACACCTGCGGCCACGCCGCGGGAGATGAACTACTGCGCCAAATCAGCGCGCTATTGCAGCGGCGCATGCGGCAACGGGACACGCTAGCGCGTCTCGGCGGCGACGAGTTCGGCATCCTGCTCGAGCACTGCCCCGCCGACCAGGCGCTGAGCCTCGCGCTGGAACTGCGTGACGCCGTCCGGGACTTCCGCTTCAACTGGCAAGGGCGCGCCTTCACGGTCGGCGCGAGCATCGGTATCGCGCCCCTTACGGCAAGCGAAGACACGGTGGCGGCCGCAATGTGTGCCGCAGACGCGGCCTGCTATGTGGCCAAGGAGCAAGGCCGTAACCGTGCGCATCTCTATCGTGCGGACGACGCAGACCTCATCGAGCACCGCAACAAGATGCTGTGGGTGACACGGTTGACCGAGGCGCTTGACCAAGACCGCTTCGAGCTCTACTACCAGAGCATCGTCCCGCTCGGCGGCGCGGCGACCCGGCCGCACTACGAGGTCTTGTTGAGGCTGCGCGGTCTGGACGGACAACTGGTGGAGCCGATGGCCTTCCTGCCAACCGCCGAGCGCTACGACCTGATGCCGGCCATCGACCGCTGGGTGCTGCGGGAAGTGATCCGCTGCGTAGCGACGGGACAGCATGCGGCCGAGCCCCTGCCGCTCTTCTCCGTCAACTTGTCCGGGCGGTCCCTCGCCGACGACCACCTGCCTGAATATCTGCGCGGATTGCTCGTCGATCTTGGCGTGTCGGGCGAAGTGCTATGCCTCGAAATCACCGAAGCGGCTGCGTCCGCCAATATGGGGCAAGCGAGCCGGAAGGTCGCCGAATTCAAGGAACTCGGTTGCCGGATATCACTCGCCCGCTTCGGCGGCGGGATATCATCCTTCATCGATTTCAAGGCCTTGCCTGTCGACTTCATCAAGATGGATGGCGGGCTCATCCGTTCCCTCGCCGGGGACGCGCTCAGTCGGGCCGTCGCCGAGGGGATCAACCGCATCGCGCATGTTTTGTCGATACAGACCGTCGCCGAGTGCACCGAGACTGACCTGGTCGTTTCCATCCTCAAGGACCTTGGAATCGACCACGCGCAGGGGTATGTGCTGGCCGAACCCGTTCCAATAGAACGGCTGGCCGCGCGCGGGCAGTTGTGAGAAGGGTACGACTCGCGAACCTGCGGCCCGAACGAACAGCGCCCCTGTTCAGATCACGCAGTCGACGTAATAGCGCGCTTTGCCGTCGACCACATCTTCGACCAGACCGTGCACGTCGGTCTCAAAGCCCGGGAATTTTTCGTTGAAGTCTCGCGTGAACTGCAGATAGCGCACGATCGTGGCGTTGAAGCGCTCGCCGGGAATCAGTAGCGGGATGCCGGGCGGGTAAGGCGTCACGAGCATGGCCGTGATGCGCCCCTCGAGGGCGTCGACGTCGACGCGTTCGATCTCGCGGTGCGCCATCTTCGCGAAGGCCTCGGCCGGGCGCATCGCCGGTGCCATCTCGGACAGGTACATTTCCGTGGTCAGGCGCGCCACGTCCTTGGCCTTGTAAATGGCGTGAATCTGGTCGCACAAATCCTTGAGTCCGGTCTTCTCGTAGCGCGGGTGTTTTTCGATGAATTCGGGCAGCACGCGCCACAGAGGCTGATTCTCGTCGTAGTCCGCCTTGAACTGCTGCAGGGCTGTGACGAGCGTATTCCAGCGGCCCTTGGTGATGCCGATGGTGAACATGATGAAGAAGGAATAAAGCCCTGTCTTCTCGACGATGACGCCGTGTTCGGCGAGGTACTTGGTGACGATCGCCGCCGGGATGCCCCAGTCGGCGAACGCGCCGTCGACGTCGAGACCAGGCGTGATGACCGTGGCCTTGATCGGGTCGAGCATGTTGAAGCCCGGCACGATCTTGCCGAACTCGTGCCAGCGCGCGCCGGCTTCGAGCATCCAGTCTTCGCGGTCCCCGACCCCTTCCTCGGCGAGCCGCTCCGGTCCCCAGACCTTGAACCACCAGGAATCGCCAAATTCCTCGTCGACCTTGCGCATCGCTCGCCGGAAGTCGAGCGCCTCGCGTATCGATTCCTCGACCAGCGCGGGGCCGCCCGGCGGCTCCATCATCGCGGCCGCGACGTCGCACGACGCGATGATCGCGTACTGCGGCGAAGTCGACATGTGCATCAGATAGGCTTCGTTGAAGCGATGGAAGTCGAGCTTGCGGGTCTCGGAATCCTGCACCAGGATCTGCGACGCTTGGCTCAAGCCGGCCAGCAGCTTGTGCGTCGACTGGGTCGCAAAGACGAGCGCATCCTTCGCGCGCGGACGGTTCTTGCCGATGGCATGCATGCCGCGGTAGAAATCATGGAAGGTCGCATGCGGCAGCCAGGCCTCGTCGAAATGCAAGGTGTCAATGTAGTCGCCGAGCAATTCCTTGATCATGTCGACGTTGTAGAGGATGCCGTCGTAGGTAGACTGGGTGATCGTGAGGATGCGCGGCCTGCCCTTGACGTGCTTGGCGAACGGATGCGCGGCGATTTTCTTCTCGATGTTTTCCGGCCGGAACTCGTCCATCGGGATCGGGCCGATGATGCCGTAGTGATTGCGGGTCGGTGTCAGGAAGATCGGGATCGCGCCGCACATCATGATCGCGTGCAGAATCGATTTGTGACAGTTGCGGTCGACCACAACGATGTCGCCCGGCGCGACGGTCGCGTGCCACACCATCTTGTTCGACGACGAGGTGCCGTTGGTGACGAAGAAGAGGTGGTCGCAGTTGAAAATGCGCGCCGCATTCCGTTCCGATGCTGCGACCGGCCCGGTGTGGTCGAGCAGTTGTCCGAGTTCGTCGACCGCGTTGCAGACGTCGGCGCGCAACAGGTTTTCGCCGAAGAACTGGTGGAACATCTGACCGATCGGCGACTTGAGGAAGGCCACGCCGCCCGAGTGGCCGGGACAATGCCAGGAATACGAACCGTCCGCGGCGTAGTGGGTGAGCGCACGGAAGAATGGCGGCACCAGCGAATCGAGGTAGGCGCGGGCCTCGCGCGCGATGTAGCGGGCGAGGAATTCCGGCGTGTCTTCCAGCATGTGGATGAAGCCGTTGAGCTCACGCAGGATGTCGTTCGGGATATGACGCGCGGTGCGGGTCTCGCCGTGCAGGAAGATCGGGATTTCGCCGTTGCGAAAGCGCACTTCCTCGACGAAGCCGCGCAACTTGTCGAGTGCCGCAGTCGCGTCCTCGGCGGTACCGCCCAGTTCCTCGTCGTCGATCGAGAGGATGAAGGCCGACGCCCGGGCTTGTTGCTGGGCGAACGAGGTCAGGTCGCCATAATTGGTGACACCGAGCACCTCCATCCCCTCTTTTTCGATCGCTTCGGCAAGGGTACGGATACCGAGACCGGACGCGTTCTCCGAACGGAAATCTTCGTCAATGATGACAACGGGAAAACGGAAGCGCATGGCGGCTCCTGGAATAAGGCCGTAGAAAAGACGCCGATTGAAGGTCGCGGGCGGCGCTCAGGTTAAATCTAGCGCGCCGCTCAGATCTTGGGCAAGGTCACGCCGACCTGGCCCTGGTATTTGCCACCGCGATCACGATAGGAGGTCTCGCACACCTCGTCGGATTCGAGGAACAGCATCTGCGCCACGCCCTCGTTCGCGTAAATGCGCGCGGGCAGCGGGGTGGTATTCGAAAATTCGAGCGTCACGTGCCCCTCCCATTCAGGTTCGAGGGGTGTTACGTTGACGATGATGCCGCAGCGCGCGTAGGTGCTCTTGCCCAGGCAGATCGTGAGCACGCTGCGCGGAATGCGGAAATATTCCACGGTACGCGCCAAGGCGAAGGAATTGGGGGGAATGATGCAGGAGTCCCCCTTCACTTCGACAAAGGAATTCGGATCGAAGGCTTTGGGGTCGACGATCGTGGTGTTGATATCGGTAAAGAGTTTGAATTCGCTCGCGCAGCGCACGTCGTAGCCGTAGCTCGACGTGCCGTACGACACGATGGACCGCCCTCCGGCCTGTTTGATCTGTCCCGCTTCGAACGGTTCGATCATGCCATGCTCGGCCGCCATGCGGCGGATCCATCGGTCGGACTTGATGCTCATCAGGTGTTGGAAAT
>CBJMYK010000069.1:0-8141 GCA_966433795.1 uncultured Thiobacillus sp.
GGCGCGACGTCCTCCCAGCTCGCTTCCTGCGACTCGACCGCGACCATGGGCGCCGCTTGCACTTCAGCCGGCGCGTCCTCCGGCCGGGCGCGCCCCCTGTATGCGAGCCACGCCATGCCAGCGGCCAGCGCGAGAAAGGCAAAGTTCGGCATGCCCGGGATCATGCCCATCATGCCGAGGATTGCCGCCGTGATGTAGAGCGCCTGCGTCTTGCTGAAGACGTTGGAGAGCATCTGCCCGGCGATGTCCTCCTCGGTGCTGACGCGGCTGACGATGATGCCGGCAGCGATCGAGATGACCAGCGCGGGCACCTGCGCGACCAGCGCGTCGCCGATCGCGAGCAGCACGTAGTTGTCGGCGGCGTCGCCGATCGCAAGCGAGTGCTGCATGGTGCCGATCACCAGGCCGCCGACGATGTTGATCGCGAGGATCAGGATGCCGGCGATCGCGTCGCCGCGTACGAATTTCGAGGCACCGTCCATCGATCCGTAGAAGTCGGCTTCCTGGGCGATCTCGGCGCGGCGGCGGCGCGCCTCGTTCTCGTCGATCAGGCCGGCGTTGAGGTCGGCGTCGATCGCCATCTGCTTGCCGGGCATCGCGTCGAGCGTGAAGCGCGCGCTGACCTCGGCGATGCGTCCGGCACCCTTGGTGATGACGATGAAGTTGATGACGACGAGGATGACGAAGACGATGATGCCGACCGTGTAATTGCCGCCCACGAGGAAATGGCCGAAGGCCTCGATCACCTTTCCCGCAGCGTCCGGTCCGGTGTGGCCATGCATCAGCACCACGCGCGTCGACGCGACGTTGAGCGACAGGCGCAGCAGGGTCGACAGCAGCAGAACCGTCGGGAACGCTGCGAAATCCAGCGCCTTCTTGGTCGACAGGCTCACCAGCAACACCATGATCGAGAGCGCGATGTTGAAGGTGAAGAGCATGTCGAGCGCGAACGGCGGCAGCGGCAGCACCAGCATCGCCAGAATGAGGACGATGAAAATCGGTGCCGCAAGCGCGCGGCCGTTGGCGGCGTTGAAAAAGCTCGAGAAACTCAGCGTGCCGTTCATGCGGAAGCCTGCAGCGGATCAAGTTCAGGCGGAACAGGCAAGGCCGTCGGCGCGTTTGGATAAGCGCCGCCCGCCTGCTGGAAATGCCGCAACTGGAAGACGTAGGCAAGCACTTCGGCGACGGCAGCGTACAAGGTCGCGGGAATCTCGTCGCCGATCTCGGTGTGGCGGAACAGCGCACGCGCGAGCGGCGGCGCTTCGAGCAGCGGAACCCGATGCTCGGCCGCAAGTTCGCGGATTTTCGCTGCGACGAGATCGGCGCCCTTGGCGACGACGCGCGGCGCGCCCATCTTGCCTTCGCTGTACTTGAGCGCCACGGCGTAGTGGGTCGGGTTGGTCACCACCACGTCGGCCGTCGGCACTTCCGCCATCATGCGGCGCCGCGCGACTTCGCGTTGCTGGGCGCGGATGCGCGCCTTGATGTGCGGGTCGCCTTCCGACTCCTTCGCCTCCTGGCGCAGCTGCTCCTTGGTCATCTTGAGCTTGTTGTAGAAGCTCCACAGCTGATACGGGAGGTCGAGCACGACGATGAAGATCATCGCACCCGAAGCGAGCAGGAAGACCCTGCCCAGGATGTCGCCCATGTGCCCGATCGCCGCCGCGGGTGCTTCCAGGCTCAAGGCGGTGATCGCGTCGACGTTCGACCACACGAGCCAGGCCGCGACGCCGCCGAGCAGCCCGACCTTGGCCAGCGACTTGACGAGTTCGACCAGGCCTTGGCTAGAAAACATACGCTTGAGGCCGGCGAGCGGGCTCAGGCGCTTGAAGTCGGGCATGAAGGCCTTGGTGCTGAAGAGCCAGCCGCGCAGCAAGAGCGGCGAAGCGAGGGTGGCGATCACCACGAGGGCGAGAAAAGGGGCCAGCGCGAACGCGGCGTCGAAGAATTGCTCCGACAACTGCCTCATCACATAGGCGCTGTCGCGCGCCACGGCCGGATGGAACTGGAGGCCGCCGCGCACGATCTCCGACAGAGCCTGTCCGAGTTGGGTCGCCATCGCCCACAGGGCGGCACCGCCTGTCATCAGCACGACGAACGTGGCGAGTTCGCGCGATTGCGGCACCTGGCCTTCTTCGCGCGCCTTCTCCAGTCGCTGTGGCGACGGGGCTTCTGTCCGTTCCTGATCGCTTTCCTCAGCCATCCCTGATCTCACCTGTTGCAGACATCCCGAGCGCTCGTGCGCAGACGGGACTTTCTTCAGGTTGGATTATTGGCTCGGCGAAGCGCCGACGATCGGGGGAATAAGGGTGGGTTTAGGGCGCTATTTCGCGCCAGCGGCAGGCGCGGCCGGGCGCGCGGTCGCGTTCATCTCGCCGAGCGCGTCCTTCGCCCCGGCTTGATCGATCACCTCGGCTGCACCTGCCTCCTTGGTGACGGCCTCTTCGGTACGCTTGTTCATCACGATGATGCTGATGCGCCGGTTGACCGGATCGAAAGGCGCCGCTTTGTTGAACGGCACCGACGACGCCAGGCCGACGACACGCAGCATCTTGGCCTCGGCCATGCCGCCCACGATCAGCTCGCGCCGCGAGGCGTTGGCGCGATCGGCGGACAGCTCCCAGTTGCTGTAGCCCCGGTCACCGTTGGCGTAGGGCGTCGCGTCGGTGTGGCCCGACAGACTCACGCGATTCTCGACGTCGTTCAGCACCTTCGCGATCTCGTGCAGGATGACCTTGGTATAGGGCTGCAGCTCGGCGCTCGCGAGATTGAACATCGGCCGGTTCTGCTCGTCGACGATCTGGATACGCAGGCCTTCGCTGGTGATATCGATCAGCAATTGCCGCTTGAACTGCTTGAGGGTGGGGTTACGGTCGATCGCCGTTTCAAGACGTTTCTTCAGTTGCTTGAGCTTGGCGGTTTCGAGGCGCTCGAGTTCGGCTTGCGCCGCCTTCAGGTTGTAGGATTTCTTGTCCGCGTCGACATCGCCCTTCTTGATCTGCCCGTTCTGGCGCGTCAAGTCGGCGCCACCGCCCTTGATGACGCTGGAACTGTCACCACTGCCGGTACCACCCTGCATCGCGACCTTGAGCGGCGTCTTGAAATACTCCGCGATGCCCTCGAGGTCGCCGCGTGCGGTCGAGCCGAGCAGCCACATCAGCAGAAAAAACGCCATCATCGCGGTCACGAAATCCGCGTAGGCGATCTTCCACGCGCCGCCGTGATGGCGGCCAGCGGTCTTCTTGATCCGCTTGACGATGATGGGCGCTTTTTGCTCGCTCATTCGGCGCTACCGCTCGGGCATCCGCAAGCGTTCAACGGGACTTCGCACTCTTGACGTGCACCTCGAGTTCGCTGAATGACGGACGCTCGGTCGAGAACAGGACTTTGCGGCCGAACTCGACCGCGATGGCCGGCGCATAGCCGTTGATGCTGGCGAGCAGGGTCACCTTCACGCACTGCAGCATCTTCGTCGACTCGTGCACCTTCTGCTCGAGTAAGCCCGCGAGTGGTCCGACGAAACCGTAGGCCAGCAGGATGCCGAGGAAGGTTCCGACCAGGGCATGGGCGATGAGAATACCCAGTTCGGCCGGCGGCAGGCCGACGGACTCCATCGTGTGGACGACCCCCATGACCGCCGCGACGATGCCGAACGCGGGAAGACCGTCGCCGACTTTCGAGATCACGTGCGCAGGAACTTCCCCTTCGTGGTGATGGGTTTCGATTTCGTTGTCCATCAGATTCTCGATCTCGAACGCGTTCATGCTCCCGCTCACCATGAGCCGCAGATAGTCGGTCAGAAACTCGACGACGTGGTGATCCGCCATGATCGCCGGATACTTGCTGAAGAGCGGGCTATTCTCCGGAGAATCGACGTCGGCCTCGACCGACATGAGGCCTTCCTTGCGGATCTTGGTCAGCAATTCGTAGAGCAGCGCGAGCGTGTCCATGTACAGGGCGCGCGTGTACTTCGAGCCTTTGAGGACGGTCGGCAAGGCCTTAAGGGTCGCCTTGATCGCCTTGTTGTTGTTGCCGACCAGGAATGCGCCGATCGCGCCCCCGCCGATCATCAGGAGCTCAAGCGGCTGAAAGAGCGCCGCCAGATGTCCGCCCGCGAGCGCAAACCCTCCGAAGACGCTCAGGACGACAACGATGTATCCGACGATGACTAGCAAACCAGCTCTTCCTTCCAAATGATTCAGCGAGCGAAAAACGTCGCCCGCCTGCCCTCGTTTTACGGGACGAACGCAGGACCTCTCTGGGTAAGAATTCGACCGGTTACAGGGAAACTTGATGGGGTAGCGGGACTATTTCCGCCACGCCGGCGTCACATGTGCCAGGCGTACAAGGTGTGACGCGCACCCCCACGCTGCCCGATCACGCGGTCCGGCTGCGGCGACTCGACGGGGAAGGCCTGGCTGATGAAGAGGCTGCCGCTGCGCATCTGCTCCCGCGCCTGCCGCCACAACTCAGGCATCGCCGCAGGCGAGAGAAAGGCGAACACCACGTCGAATTCGGCGAGATCGAGCGCGGCGTAGTCGCGCCGCACGAAGTGGGCGCGGCTTCCCGCCACGCGGCCCCGAAGCCAACTGATGAACCAGGGCGCCGGTGCGATTTCAACACCGTAGAAACGCCCCAGCGGGAAACGTCGCTCGAGATGCAGCGGCACGCTGCCCAGACCACTGCCGAGGTCGACGAAACTGAAGCCGCGCGCCTCGGGCAACAGTGTGGCCAGCGCGTCCCAGGCTTTACGGCTCGAGAGGTACAACGGAACCCGGGTGCGGAAGCTGCTCCAGTAGAACAGCATGAGCATCACGAAAGCGGCGAGATAGGCCGAGGCCGGAATGCTCAGCGGGCGCGCCAGCGCGACGGCGGGCAGAAAGACGACGTGCAGCAACTGCCACCAGCGCGGCTGGCCGACGACGCGGCTCGCCGCGGCAGCCAGGGTCCCCTGGATCAGGGTCATCTCCCAGAGCGAGGCGCGATACGACAGCGCGCCGTCGAGCAGACGGTACGAAAGTACCGCGAGCACGAAGGCGACACATTGGATGAGGAGCGACTGGAGGCTGACCGGCAGACGCACGAACGGAATTCGCGAGGCGTCGATCAGGCGGCGGCGGTCAATTCGAGTTCTGCGTCGGCTTTGGCTTTGCGGGTCTTGCCTGCGCGGGCCGGCATGTTGCAGAGCCCGCAGACGTAATGGGCATGAAGATCATCGGGATGGACGACGAAATGGCCGCCGCATTCCTTGCAAGCGGCGGTGCCGAGCATGCGGCTCTCGAAGAAGCGATTGAGCGTCCATGCCCGCGTGAAGCTCAGCACGGCTTCGATCTGGTTGGTGTGCAGATATTCCTGATAGAGGCGATAGCTCTTGAGAACCGCCTCGATTCCGCTGCACTCGCTGTTGCGGACCAGATAGCGGTGGATATTGATGAAGAGCGAGGAATGCACGTTTGGCATCCAGGTCAGGAACCAGTCGGTCGAGAACGGCAACATGCCCTTCGGCGGCGACACGCCTTTGACTTCCTTGTACAGCTTGAGCAGTCGTTCGCGTGACAGCGTCGTCTCGGCTTCGAGAACCTGGGGGCGCGCGCCGAGTTCGATCAATTCGATCGCCAACTGCGTGTCACGCATCTCGGTCAACAGGCTTTTCTTGCTCATCCGGAGACTCCCTCGTTTCGGCGCGTCGGGCTCAGGCGGTTTCCATCGCCTGCCCGGCCATCAGGATGGCGGCGTGCGATTGGGCAAGCGCGCGATCCTTGGTGTAGCTGGTGAGCATGTTGAGAACGACCCCGTCATCGAAACGGAAGCGCGACACGAGCATGCCGGAGCCTGCGAGCTTAAGGACTTGTGCCGGAGTCAGGCTCTCGATCAGGTCGGCGACGTCCTGGCTGATACCGAGGCGAAACACGGCGGTCGCCTTGTCGTGCTGAATCATGTTTTGCGCCAGCATCAGGTAATTCAGATTGACGTCGCGCATCTCGTCGAGCATTTCATCCATTTTCATCAGCCTGCACCTCGTCTCGATTTTTTTTCGAACGCACGCTTAAGTCAGCGTAGTGAATTCGTTTTCGGACGCGACCCCGGAAAGTTAATAAAGAGAAGCGCTGTATCGCGAGACGGAAAGACATCCGTCGCAGTGTAGGTGTTTGTCCTACACAGACCGTATGAGGAAGGGAGGCGGGCCCGGGAAGAAGGCCCGGATGAATCAGGACGAAGGGCGGCGCGCCGCATAGCCGGCGAATCGCCCCGCTCCGTCAAGGCCTAGTCGCGCTTGTAAATGTCCTCGAAGCGAACGATGTCGTCTTCGCCGAGATAGGTGCCGGACTGGACCTCGATCATGTGCAGGTCGACCTTGCCGGGATTCTCGAGCCGATGGGTGGTACCGAGCGGGATGTAGGTCGACTGGTTTTCCGCGAGGAGCATGACCTCGTCGCCGCAGGTGACGCTCGCGGTTCCGGAGACGACGATCCAGTGCTCGGCGCGGTGGTGATGCATCTGCAGACTCAGTTTCTCGCCGGGCTTGACCATGATGCGCTTGACCTGGAAACGGTCGCCGCCGTCGATCCCCTCGTACCACCCCCACGGCCGGTAGACCTGCTTGTGAACGAGATGCTCGCAACGCTTGTCCGCTTTGAGGCGGTCGACGAGTTTTTTCACGTCCTGGACCTGGTCCTTGTTCGCCACCAGCACGACGTCTGCGGTCTCGACGACGACCAAGTCCGACACGCCGAGCATCGCGACCATGCGCGTCTCGGCACGGACGAAGTTGTTGGATGCATTCTCCAGCATGACGTCGCCGCGCACGGCATTGCCCTGCCCGTCCTTCTGCGCGACCTCCCACAGCGCCGACCAGGCGCCTATGTCGTTCCACGCCATATCCGCCGGCACCACCGCCGCGCGGCGGGTATGCTCCATCACCGCGTAGTCGACCGATTCCGCGGGACACGCCTCGAACGCGACGGGGTCGAGGCGAACGAAATCAAGATCGGGGCGGGCGGATTCGAGCGCGGCCCGGCTGGCGGCAAGAATGTCCGGGCGCAGGGTCTCGAGCTCCCGGAGAAAATCCGAGGCCCGAAACAGGAACATTCCGCTATTCCAGAGGTAGTCGCCCGACGCGACATACTGCTTCGCGGTCGACAGATCGGGCTTTTCGACGAATCCCGCCACCTCGTGCACCCCTGCTGCATCCGCCAGCGCTGCGCCTTTACGGATATAGCCGTAGCCCGTTTCCGGCGTGGCCGCGACGATGCCGAAGGTCGCTAGGTAACCGCGGCCTGCCGCCTCGGCGGCGCGCCGGATGACGGTGTGAAACGCGGCCACGTCGCCGATCAGATGATCGGCGGGCAACACCAGCATGAGCGCGTCGGGGTCGTCCTTCGACAACATCAAGGCGGCGACAGCGATGGCCGGCGCGGTGTTGCGCCCGACCGGCTCGAGCACGATCGCGCTCGGCCGGGTCCCGATCTGGCGCATCTGCTCGGCAATCATGAAACGGTGCTCCACATTGCAGACCATTAAGGGCGCTGCCATCTCGGCCATGTCGGCCAAGCGCACGACCGTGTCCTGCAGCAGGCTGCGCTCGCTTGCGAGCGGCAGGAGTTGCTTGGGCAGCGCGGCGCGCGACAGGGGCCACAGACGGGTACCCGAACCGCCGGAAAGAATCACAGGATGGATGAGGGTCATATCGCTCGCTCGTGAAATCGGTTTTCGTCGAATAAAGCCGCTTCTTGTGCCCGCCCCGCCCGAGGCGGCCCTGCCGGGACGCGGCGTAAGCGAAGTTTACCGTCAGTTCGGCGCCCCGTTGCGAATTCGCACGCGCCGGCGAGCGCGTCCGGCTGCTTCGGTGCGCGGCCACGCGTAGCTGCGGCCGCCGGATGTCGTATACAAACCGCGGATCGCGTATGACGCCCTCGCGTTTTGGACGCCGGATGGGAGCGGAAGCCTGGCAGGCAGCGCGACGCGACTGGGCCGGCCGGCCGACGTCGAAAGTTCTAAAGAAACGCCGCGTTTGCGCCGTAATCCAAACGCACTACCCAGCGCAAACGAATGTGCCGGTGGCGTAAACGGTTTACCGGCTTATAGTGGGGCTGTGTAGGGGTTTATGTAGATTTCCCTTGTAGATTTCCCGGTACGGGGCT
>CBJMYK010000070.1:0-8023 GCA_966433795.1 uncultured Thiobacillus sp.
GGCACTGATCGAAGACCCCGCGGATCACGAGGTTGTGAATGTTGTCGTCCGTGAGCGCATACATCTGCGCCTGCTGGAAGCGCGTCATGCCATGCTCCGGCGACAGCATGAAGACGCGAATGCCGCGTTTGCCGCGCATCGCGTATTCGGCGGCCGAGCCGGTGTCGCCCGAGGTCGCGCCGACGATGTTGAGCTCGCCCTGGGTCTTGTCGAGCACATACTCGAACAGATTGCCGAGAAGCTGCATCGCCACGTCCTTGAACGCGAGCGTCGGGCCGTTCGACAGCGCCAGGACGTGCAGGCCGGGCTCGAGCGTCTTGAGCGGCGTGATGTCCTCGGCGTTCTCGCCGCGACCGACATAGCGGTAGACCTCGGCGGTATAGGTCTTGTCGATCAGGGCGCGCAGGTCGTCCGCCGGAATGTCGTCGACGAGCCGCGACAACACCGCGAACGCAAGCTCGCGGTAATTCATTCCGCGCATCGCCTCGAGTTCGGCCGCGCTGAAACGCGGATAGGTCTCGGGCACGTAGAGGCCACCGTCGTCGGCCAGCCCGCCAAGCAGGATCTCGGAAAAACGGAGTCGCGGCGCGAGGCCGCGCGTGCTGAGGTAGTTCATTTGGCGCCCAGTTCTTCCAAGCGGATGCGCATCACCTTCCCCGCCACGGTGTCGAGCGCCTCGATCTTGGCGATCGCGGCGTTGATGTTCTTCTCGAGCGTGACATGGGTCAGCAGGATGATGCTGACCTGTTCCTCGCCCTCGGCCGGCTCCTTCTGCACCATCGCGTCGATCGAGATGCTGCTGTCGGCGAGGATGCGCGTGATGTCCGCGAGCACGCCGGGCCGGTCGAAGGCGCGCAGGCGCAGGTAATACGCGGTGCGCACCGCGTCCATTGGCAGGATCGGCGTGTCGGCCAGTTGGTCGGGCTGGAACGCGAGGTGAGGAACGCGGTGGTTGGGGTCGGCGGTGTGCAGCCGCGTGACGTCGACGAGGTCGGCGACGACCGCCGACGCGGTCGGCTCGGCACCGGCGCCGGCGCCGTAATAGAGCGTCGGGCCGACCGCGTCTCCCTTGACCAGGACCGCGTTCATCGCGCCGTCGACGTTGGCGATGAGCCGGCGCTCGGGAATCAGCGTCGGATGCACGCGCAGTTCGATGCCGTTTTCGGCGCGGCGCGCGATGCCCAGCAGCTTGATGCGATAGCCGAGCTCCTCGGCGTATTGCACGTCCTCGCGCGTCAGTTGCGAGATGCCCTCGGTATAGGCGCGCTCGAACTGCATCGGGATGCCAAAGGCGATCGCCGACAGAATCGTGAGCTTGTGCGCCGCGTCGATGCCCTCGATGTCGAAGGTCGGGTCGGCTTCTGCATAGCCCAGCCGCAGCGCTTCCTTCAACACGCCGTCGAAGGCCGCGCCCTTGTCGCGCATTTCGCGGAGGATGAAGTTGCTGGTGCCGTTGATGATGCCGGCGAGCCACTCGATGCGATTGGCGGTGAGCCCTTCACGCAAGGCCTTGATGATCGGAATGCCGCCGGCGACCGCCGCCTCGAACGTGACCATCACGCCCTTGGCCTGCGCCGCGGCGAAAATTTCATTGCCGTACTTGGCGACGAGATGCTTGTTGGCCGTGACGACGTGCTTGCCGTTGTTGATGGCCTGCATGACGAGTTCACGCGCCGGCTCGAGTCCGCCGATCAACTCGACGACGATGTCGATTTGCGGATCGTCGACGACGTCGAAGGGATTGGTCGTCAAGGGCAGGCCGCCTGCGAGCGCCTCGGCTTTTTCGAGGTTGCGCACGGCCGCGCGCACGACGCGGATCTCGCGACCGGCGCGGCGCGTGATTTCTTCGGCATTGCGGCGCAGCACGGTGAGCGTGCCGCCGCCTACGGTTCCGAGGCCTAGGAGGCCGACATGGATGGGCTTCATTGTTCTTGTCTCGTTCTGATAAAAGTCAGCGATGCGCGCGCTGGCGGTCGAGGAAACGACTCATGCGCCCGATCGCTTCGGTCAGATCCTCCTCGTGCGGCAGGAAAACGACGCGCAGATGGTCGGGGTGCGGCCAGTTGAAGCCGCTGCCCTGCACGACCAGCACGCGCTCTTCTTCGAGCAGATTGAGGATGAACTTCTGGTCGTCGTGAATCGGATAGAGCTTGGGGTCGAGCCGCGGGAACAGATACATCGCGGCCTTGGGCTTGACGCAGGTCACGCCCGGAATCAGCGTCAGCAGCTCGTGCGCGAGATCGCGCTGCCGCGTCAGTCGGCCGCTGGGCGCGACGAGATCGTGAATGCTCTGATAGCCGCCGAGCGCAGTCTGGATCGCATGCTGGCCGGGGACGTTGGAGCACAGCCGCATCGACGCCAGCATGTTGAGGCCTTCGAGGTAATCCTTGGCGTGGCGCTTGTCGCCCGAGACGATCAGCCAGCCCGAGCGGTAGCCGCAGGCGCGGTAATTCTTCGAGAGGCCGTTGAACGTGACGATCAAAAGATCGTCGGCGAGCGACGCGATCGAGGTGTGCACCACGCCGTCGAACAACACCTTGTCGTAGATTTCGTCGGCGTAGACGATGAGCTGGTGCTGACGCGCGATTTCGAGGATCTCGAGCAGCAATTCGGTCGGGTACAGCGCCCCGGTCGGATTGTTGGGATTGATGATGACGATGGCGCGCGTATTGGGCGTGATCTTGGCGCGAATGTCGTCGAGATCCGGCAGCCAGCCCGCGCCCTCGTCGCACAGATAATGGCGCGGCTTGCCGCCGCCGAGACTGACCGCCGCGGTCCACAAGGGATAATCGGGCGCCGGCACGAGCACCTCGTCGCCGTTGTTCAACAGCGCCTGCATCGCCATCACGATCAGCTCGGACACGCCGTTGCCGACGATGATGTCGTCGATCTGCACGCCGCGGATCGCCTTGCGTTGCGTCTCGTGCATGATCGCCTTGCGCGCCGCGAACAAGCCCTTCGAATCGCTGTAGCCCGACGCGGCCGGCAGGTTAACGATGACGTCCTGCACGATCTCCTCGGGGGCTTCGAAGCCGAAGGGCGCAGGATTGCCAATGTTCAGCTTGATGATGCGCTGCCCCTCCTCCTCCATCTGGCGCGCGCGCGCCATGACGGGGCCGCGAATGTCGTAGCAGACATTGTCGAGCTTGGTCGATTTTCGGATGGTGCGTAAGCGGGGCTTTTTGTCGGCCGTCACGGCGATTTTCCAGTGGGCAAATTCAAGGCAAAACAATGCCTTGTAAAACGCGCGATTTTACCGGAGGCGCCCTGGGGGGGCAAACGAAAGGCGCGTCGGGCGGCGCCGCCGGACGGCCCCACGGAGACGGAATCTGCTAAGGTTTGAGCATGAAACTGCACCTTCATACCGATACCGGCCAGCCGCTCTTCACCGGCTACGGCGACGACCACGTCCTCATCAACGGCCGGCGCTACGAGTCGAGCCTGCTGCTGAGCCCGGCCGGAATCGAGGTCGCCCCCTGGGCCGGCGAACGCTTCGAGGCCCTCGTCGCGCGGCATTTCGAATGGATCGCCGGCCACGAACTCGACATCCTGCTGCTCGGAACCGGAACGCGGCTGCGCTTTCCCCATCCCGCGCTGACCCGGGCGCTGACCGAGGCGAGGATCGGGCTCGAAGTGATGGACATCGGGGCGCTTTGTCGCACCTACAACATTCTGGCGGGGGAGGGGCGGAGTGTGGGCGCGGCGGTGCTGATCGAGCCGATTTGAACGGCCCCGCCCCCCTCGATCCGGCCGTTCGTGCTTGGCTTGTCGTAGCACCTGCACGTTGTATTGAGGGATTCCGCAGACCGCTGACCGTAAGCCGGGGGTAGCCGGCCAACGGTCAGCAATTCCGCGACATCCCCGACGAGCCCACAACGTTCCTCCCCACTACCAGGCGAACATTCCCGCCTCACGCCCCCGGCATCACCTGCTCAAAACTCGTGATCGCCTGAAACGGCCCGCAATCCTTGTCCGGCTGCCGCGAGTCGGGATTGGCGATGGCCAGAAGATGGGCAATGCCGTAGGCTTCGGCGCTCTTCAATACCGGCAGGCTGTCGTCGACGAACAGCGTGTGCTGCGCGTCGAAGGGTTCGATCGCCTGCAGGGCCTGCCAGAAGTCAGGATGTTCCTTCGGCAGACCGACCTGGTGCGACGAAATCAGCGCGTCGAAATAGCTGTCGATTCCGGTCTCGCGCATTTTGAGGTCGAGACTCTTGGGATGGGCGTTGGTTACCATCACCACCCGTCGCCCCGACTCGCGCAGGGCCCGCAGGAACGCCGGCACGTCGGGGCGCACGGCGATCAGGTGGACGACCTCTTCCTTCAACTGCACGATGTCGAGCGCGAGTTCGCTGCTCCAGAAGTCGAGGCAATACCAGTTGAGGGTGCCGGCGTGACGCGCGTAATGGGCGTCGAGTCGTTCGCGCGCGAGCGCCTCGTCGAGCCCGTGGTATTCGGCGTAGCGGCGCGGCATGTGTTCGCGCCAGAAATGATTGTCGAAGTAGAGGTCCAGCAGCGTGCCGTCCATGTCGAGGAAGACGGTGCGGATCCGTGTCCAGTCGATCATTCGCGAATTCTCGACGCCGCGTCGGGCGCAGGCGCGGCCCGGATCAGAACAACTCGTCCTTGGACACGCCGCGGCGCCGCAGCAGCTGGCGCAGCACGCGCAGCGATTCCATCTGGATCTGGCGCACGCGTTCGCGCGTGACCTCGAGTTCGAGCGCGAGGTCTTCGAGCGTGCAGGCCTCGCAGCCGTTGAGCCCGAAACGGCGCTCGATCACCCAGCGCTGCTTGTCGTTGAGCTGCGTCAGCCATTCCTGGACGTGATTCTCGATCTCCTCGAGCTGCAGCATCTCGTCGGGCAGATGCGCGTTGTCGTCGGCGATCGCCTCGCCCAGCGAAAGGGTGGGGTCGACGTCGAGCGGCGCATCGAGCGACGCGATGCGCTCGTTCAGCTGCATGATGCGGCGCACGTCGGCGACCGGGTGTCCGGTCAGCGCGGCGATGTCGTCTGACGTCGCGTCGGTGACGCCGTGGGTCTCGAGATGGCGCTGCGCGCGCAGATAGATGTTGAGTTCCTTGATGATGTGAACCGGCAGCCGGATCGTGCGCGACTGGTTCATGATCGCGCGCTCGATGTTCTGGCGGATCCACCAGGTCGCGTAGGTCGAAAAACGGAAGCCGCGCTCGGGGTCGAATTTCTCGAGCGCGTGGATCAGGCCGAGATTGCCCTCCTCGACCAGATCGAGCAGCGTGAGGCCGCGATTGGCGTAGTGCTTGGCAATATTGACGACGAGTCGCAGATTGCGCTCGATCATGGTCTGGCGCGCTTCGAAGTCGCCGAGCACGGTACGGCGCGCCAGCGCGACTTCCTCGGCCGCGGTCAGCAGCGGCGCCTGGCCAATTTCGTTGAGATAGAGTTGGGTGACGTCGACCTGCGGCTCGTCGAGGATGGCCGAGGCCAGCTCCTCGTTGCTGTCCGAGACGACCTGACGTTCGTCGTCGGTCTCGGCTTCATCAGCCCTCAGGTCTTCTGATTCATCGCTGTGTTCGCGGCTCATGAACGCTCCGGCAGATAGTCCAGTGGGTCAAGCGGTTTGCCATAACGGCGGATTTCAAAATGCAGTTTCACGCGGTCGGCGTCGCTGTCGCCCATCAGCGCGATTTTCTGGCCTGCGGCCACCGCGTCGCCTTCCTTTACCAGGATCGTCTCGTTGTGAGCGTACGCCGAAAGGTATTCGCCCGCATGTTTGACGATCAGGAGCCGTCCGTATCCACGGAGGCCGCTGCCACTGTAAACCACTTTCCCCGGCGCGACCGCTTTTACTGGCGCATTCCGTTGTCCGACAATGTCTATTCCTTTGCCCCCGGCTGCGCCGAAGCGGCCGACGAGCGTGCCCTCGACCGGCCACAGCCAGTCGCCGGCCGTCGCGCCGGCGACGATCGCATTCTGCCGCGCGGGCGCGGCGGCCGGTGCGGTCGGCGCGGTGGCCGCGGGCGCCGGGCGCGGCTCGGGCGCCGTGGCGACGGCCGAAGGTTTCGTCACCTGCGCCCAATTTGCTTCGGAATACGGCAGGAGAACCGCTTGCGGTTCACGCAGCACGAGCGGCTCGGCGAGCGGTTGCGCGGCGGGGGCGGGGTCGTCGTCGAGCGGGGTGACTTCAACCTCGCCCGGGGGCGGCGTGAGCCTGAGCACCTGCCCGACCAGAATACGGTCGGCCGATTCGAGGCGGTTCCAGATCGCGATCTCACGGTAATCGAGGCCGTTTGCGAAAGCGATCGCGTACAAGGTATGGCCACTTTGCACCGTGTGCAAGCCGTTGGTCGATTGCGCAATCTGCGGCACCGGACGCGGCGCTTCCGCTCGCGCGGCCGGGCGCCCGGACGTCCGATCGCTGGCGGGCGCGGAACCTGGGGCCGCGCACCCGGCCAGGCCCAGCGCCACCGCCAGCCCCAGTCCTCTCACGCCACCCCCGGCAACAGCGGCACGAATTTGACGACCTCGAGGCGCTGTTCGGCGAAGGCTTCCCCCTGCCGCTCGATCAGACACAGCGTCTGTGCAGCGTTGCCGAGCGGCATGACGAGACGGCCGCCGTCGGCGAGTTGCGCGAGCAGGGCCTGCGGCACCTCGGCGAACGCCGCCGCCAGCACGATCGCGTCGAAGGGGGCGAAGTCCTTGGCGCCGTGCATGCCGTCGCCGTGCTTGGGCTTGACGTTGTTGACGCGCAGTTCGCGCAGCCGCGCCCGCGTCTTGCCGACGAGCGCGGCGATGCGTTCGATCGACACCACCTCGCGCGCGAGTTTGCCGAGCACCGCCGCCTGATAGCCGCAGCCGAGGCCGATCTCGAGCACCCGGCCGAGCGGGTGGCCCTTGCCGTTTTCGCCGTGGCGCGCGAGCTCGGCCATGCGCGCGACGATGTAGGGGTTGGATATGGTCTGGCCGAAACCGATCGGCAGGGCCGTGTCCTCGTAGGCGCGCGACTCGAGCGCCTGATCGACGTAGAGGTGGCGGGGCACCATGCCCATCGCCGCGAGCACCATCTCGTCCTTGATGCCCTGCTCGCGCAGACGCTCGACCATGCGGCCGCGGGTCCGCGCCGAGGTCATGCCGATGCCGGCGCGCGGGTTCAGGGTTTCAGCCATGCCGTCACGCTTTCCATCTGGCTGAAACGGGTGAGGTCCATTTGCAGCGGGGTGATCGAAACATAGCCATTGGCGACGGCATGGAAGTCCGTGCCTTCGCCCGCGTCTTGCGCCGCGCCGGCCGCGCCGACCCAGTAAACGGTCTGGCCGCGCGGATTGGCGGTCTTGACGACCGACTCCGCCTTGTGGCGTTTGCCGAGCCGGGTCACGCGGATACCTTTCACCTCGTCCCACGCGCGGTCGGGAACGTTGACGTTGAGCAGCGTCGGTTCGGTCGGGGGACTGCTTTGCAGGCGTCGCACGAGATCGCTGACGACGCGCGCAGCGGTGTCGAAATACTGCGCGTTGTGATTCGCCAGCGAGACGGCGATCGCGGGAATACCCAACAGATAGCCCTCGGTCGCCGCGGCGACCGTGCCCGAATAAATCGTGTCGTCGCCCATGTTCGCGCCGTGATTGATGCCCGAAATCACCATGTCGGGCATGCTGTCGAGCATGCCCGTGACGGCCAGATGGACGCAATCGGTCGGCGTGCCGTTGACGTAGTAGAAGCCGCTCGGCGCCTGTCGCAGCATCAGCGGTCGGTCGAGCGTCAGCGAGTTGGAGGCGCCGCTGCGGTCGCGCTCGGGCGCGACGACCGTGATGTCGGCCAGAGGCGCGAGGGCCCCGGCCAGCGCGGCCAGGCCGGGGGCGAAATAACCGTCGTCGTTGGAAAGCAGGATGCGCATCAGCGGAAGCCTCCCCGCGGGACGGACGAGCGGGACGGGGATGGCGTGAAACGGAGGTCGAACATGCGCCCGATTCTACAACGGGTCTTGCGCGATACAGGGCCTGTTGACGCTATTTTCGCGTCTGCGTTGCCGCGAGAAAGCGGTGAATG